>JAAOZY010000148.1 GCA_012274205.1 Betaproteobacteria bacterium | reverse complement strand
TGGCCCTTCTGACACCCTGGGGGATGAAGCCGAACAGCGCGGCGTTCACGAACATCGACATCGTCGGCGCATGCGCCGCCTTGGCGATGGTATTGAGCACTTCGCCGACCCGCAGCGGCCGCGGATCGACCAGGTGAAAGCACTTGCCGTCCTGCCCTTTCGCGTGGGCTATGTGGTCCATGGCGTTCACCACGAAATCCACCGGTACGATGTTGATGCGCCCGCCTTCGATGCCGATGACAGGCACCCACGGCGGCAGCGCCTGGCGCAAGCGCTGGATCAGCTTGAAGAAGTAGTAGGGCCCGTCGATCTTGTCCATTTCGCCGCTGGTCGAATCGCCGACCACCAGGCCCGGCCGGTAGACGCGCCAGGGCCCGCGGCATTCCTTGCGCACGATGCCTTCGGAATCGTGTTTGGTCGAAAAATAGGGGTGTTCGAGGTTCTCGGCTTCCTCGAACATGTCTTCGCGGAACACGCCTTCGTAGAGGCCCGCCGCGGCGATCGAACTCACGTGGTGAAAGCAGCCCGCGCCGATCCCGTTGGCGAACTGCACCACGTTGCGCGTGCCGGCGACATTCACCGCAGCCTGTTGCTCTGCGCTCGCCTTGAGATCGTAGATCGCGGCGAGATGGAAAAAATGCCTGACGGGAAGCTCGGCGAGCTTCTTTTGTTCGGCCTTGGACACACCCAGCCCGGGCTTGGTCAGATCACCCGCCACGGCAACCGCGCGTTTGTCATCCACGCCCCAGTAGCGGTACAGGGACTTCAGCGCCGACGGCGACACGTCAAACGCAAGGAAATAGACTGTCGCGCCCTTGCGCCTGAGAATCTTCCTGACCAGGCGCTTGCCGATGAAGCCGGATGCGCCAGTGACGAAATAATGCATGAGGTTTCTCCGATTGGATTCCGCATCTGCGGCGGCGGGTTGAACGCGTTCGACGGATAGGCTGCCTGATTATCGCAACCCGGTCAAACTGCCGCCCGTCCGCCATCCGCAACGCGGCGCCCGGTCCCAGCGGCCGGCCGATTAGTATGATTTCTCTAATTGTCGCGCATACACTTGGTTCATGGAGCAGGCCGCAGCGCGAGGAAAGCGGAGGCAGGCGCCGTGGATCGCATTCAACCAAACTAAAGGAACAGGATCATGGTCAGGAAACTCAAAGCGCTCGCCGATAACAGCGGCGACAAACAATTGGCAAAAACGGTACGTGACTCGGCACAGCAAATCTGGCTCGCCGGCCTCGGCGCATTCGCCAAAGCCCAGGCCGAGGGATCGAAAGTGTTCGATGCGCTGGTGAAGGAAGGCCGGACCATCCACAGCAAGACGCGCAAGGTGGCGGAATCAAAGGTCAGCGAAATGAGCAACACGCTGGGCAAGATGGCCACCAAGGCCACCGGCCAGGCCAACGAAAGTTGGGACAAGCTGGAGCACGTGTTCGAAACCCGGGTGGCACGCGCCTTGCACCGCATCGGCGTCCCGACCAACAAGGACATCAACAATCTGGCGAAACATGTAGAAGAGCTCACCGCCAGCGTGCAGAAACTGACGCGGAAGGCCCCCGCGAAGAAAGCGGCAAAACGCCGCGTCGCCAAGTAGTTTGAACTACAAGGCCGCTTGCGGCGGAATCCGCCGCAAGCGGCTTTTTTCTGTCCGCAGGGCGCGCTGGAATCGAATCCCGCCGTTCTCCCCTGCGGCGTATTTCGATGCTATGCTGTTCGAAAACGCGCACCGCCATGGACAGGAAACCCAAGCGCCGCACGCGCGAGCGCATCTTCGAGACTTCGCTCAGACTGTTCAACCAATTCGGCGAGCCCAACGTCACCACGACGGTAATCTCGGACGAGATGAACATCAGTCCGGGCAATCTCTACTATCATTTTCGCAACAAGGACGAGATCATCGAGGAGATTTTTCGCGTGTTCGAGCGCGAAATCGAGGAAATCCTGGCGACGCCTGGAGGGCGCACATCCGATGTCGAAGACATATGGCTGTTCCTGCACGTCCTGTTCGAACTCATCTGGAAATACCGGTTTCTCTACCGTGATCTGAACGACTTGCTGTCGCGCAACCGCATTGTCGAAACCCACTTCAGGCGCATTCTGGAGCATGCGGTGCGCACCGCGGCGCTGCTGTGCAAAGGCATGGTGACCGCCGGCCAGATGCGCGCCAGCAGACGGGAAATCGATGCCCTGGCGACCAATATGGTGGTGCTGTCGACCTACTGGCTGTCCTACGAATACGTGCTCGAGCCGCGCAATCCGGTCGAGGGACCGGCGCTGGGGCGCGGCGTATATCAGGTAATGGCGATGCTGGCGCCGCATTTCCAGGGCGATGCGCGCGCGCTGTTCGAGAAACTCGCGGGCCAGTACCTCGGTGAATGATGGAATCGAGCGCATCAAACAAAGGAGATGAGCATGGCGAAATGGACTACCTTCCCGCACGCTGACAAGGCATATGCCTATAGCGCTGCGAGCTTGAAGAAGAGCTGGGACCGGCTGCACCGGGGCGACTGCGAACCCTTTCCCAAGGATGCCAAGGTACAGGAAGCGTGGATCGCCTACCATGCCGGCGAATTCGAAAAAGCGGCCGAACTCGGCCTGAAGGCCGGCACGGCGGGCCATGCCGCCGCGAACAAGGCCGCCTGCATCTATGCCAACCACCTGGAAAAATCCGAAGCGACCAAGCTCAGGCTATACCAGGAAGTGGCGGCGCGCTGCGAGACGCTGCAGAAGCAGGAGCCGAAAAATGTCAACGCCTGGTATCTGCACGCCTACGCCCTCGGGCGCTACAGCCAGGGCATTTCCGTCGTCAAGGCCTTGTCGCAGGGCTTGGGCGGCAAGGTCAAGGCCAGCCTGGAGCAGGCGCTCAAGCTCGTGCCCAGGCATGCGGATGCGCACATCGCATTGGGAACCTATCACGCCGAAATCATCGACAAGGTGGGTGCGATGATCGGCGGCATGACCTACGGAGCGAAAAAGG
>JAAOZY010000147.1 GCA_012274205.1 Betaproteobacteria bacterium | reverse complement strand
GTGGCCGGCGGCGTCCTGCTTGACCAGTTTTTTCCCCATGTCGACCATTTCGCTCCAGTTCGCCGGCGGCTTGTTCGGGTCGAGTCCGGCTTCCTTGAACGCATCCTTGTTGTAATACATGACGATGGTCGAGCGCTGGAACGGAATGCCGTAGACCTTGCCCTTGAACGTGCCGTTGGCCATCAGGCTCGGATAGAAACTCTTCAGCCACGCCCGCTCCTCCGGAGTCTTGACGATATCGTCGAACGCGACGATCGCGTCCTGCTCGATCAGCTCGTAGATGTCGATCGAGAACAACACCGAGAGCTGCGCCGGCTTGCCGCTTTTCAGCGCGGCGAGCGCCTTGATGCGCGCATCGTCGTAGTTGCCGGCGTAGATGGCGTTGACCTTGATGCCCGGATTTTCCTTCTCGAATCCGGCCACGAGCTCGTCGACCAGCTTGGTCAGCGGTCCGCCGACGGCAATGGGATAGTACATGTTCAACTCGATCGGACCGGCAGCCCCCGCCGGCGCCGCGAACAGCAGGCCCAACAACGCGGCCATGGAAACGATGATGCGTGTAACGGTGTGCTTCATGGCAAAGCTCCCCATTTGCAGCGCCGGGAACGGCCGGCGCGACCGATAATCGCTTGGCGCAAGTACAGGCAGCGATACGCCTGCATCGGCACATTTGACGCCCTGTTCATGACAGCTGCAAGCGCAGCCCCGGGGTAGCTTGACATTTGTCACACCCGGCGAACATCGACAGGCCCTAGGCCTCCGTGGTGATCGCTTCGCGCCCCTCGACGCGGCGGCCCGATCGTGTCTCGAAAACGTGGGCGTCGGCACTGCGCCAGCCAAGGCAGGCCGGCTGCTCCTCCGCGACGCGCACGCGCCCGGCCACGCGCACCAGCAGCGATTGCGCGCCGACCCGCGCGGTAACGATGGTGTCGGCGCCCAGGTATTCGGCATTGATCAGCTGCGCCGGCACCCCGGCGCGGTCCGACAAGCGGATGTCCTCCGGACGCACGCCCAATTTCAGGCCCGCCCCGCCGCCGCGCAGAACGGCAGCGCCGTCGCTGCCCGAGATGACCGCTCCGGCGGCGCCGTCGGCGAGGTCGAGCAGATTCATCGGCGGCGTGCCGATGAATCCGGCGGCAAAGGTCGACACCGGCCGCACGTAGAGCTCATCGGGCTCGCCTTCCTGTTCGATGCGCCCATCGCGCATGAGTATGATGTGGTCGGCCATGCTCATTGCCTCGACCTGGTCGTGCGTGACATAGACCACGGTCATCCCCAGGCGGCGCTGCAGCGAATGGATTTCGATGCGCATGTCGTGGCGCAGGCGCGCGTCCAGGTTCGACAGCGGCTCGTCCATCAGGCAGATCGGGTGCTCCGCGATAATGGCGCGCGCCAGGGCGACGCGCTGGCGCTGCCCGCCGGAGAGTTGCGCCGGCTTGCGCTCGAGCAGATCGGACAGGCCCACGAGCGCGGCGACGCGGTTCAGCCGCTCGCGCCGCGCGCCAGAGGCGACGCGCCGCACCTTCAGGCCGAAGACGATATTCTCGGCCACGCTCAGGTGCGGAAACAGCGCATAGGACTGGAACACCATGGAGAGCCGGCGCGAAGACGGGGGCAGCGCGGTCACATCGGCGCCGTGGATCAGGATCTTCCCGGCGGTGACTTCCTCGAGGCCCGCGATCAGGCGCAGGGTCGTCGATTTGCCGCAGCCGGATGGGCCAAGCAGCACCACGAAGCGGTGCGGCGGGACCTCGAAACTGATGTCGTCGACGGCGCGGGTGTCGCCCCAGCGCTTGGAGACGCGGGCAAGGGAGATTTCGGAATCCGCCACCTAGTTCCCCGCCACTGCCCGGGAATTGGCGGATGCGCCGATGCCGCGCCCGCGTGTGTGCATCCCTCGAAGAAACATTGACCGCGCCCTCACCTGCCAGCTTCTTGGTTTGATTTTGAATACGGTCGAATATTACGCGTTTTTTGGGACAGGCAGGTGCGCGCCGGCTTCGCTCACAAGGCATGCCGCAGCAGCGGTCCGGGCACGGCGTCAGGCGCGGCTTTAGCCGTTGAGGAAGAACAGCAATGCCGGCAGCGTCAGGGCGGAGATGGCGGTCGACACCACGATGACCGCGCTCGAGCGCGTCGCAAAGGTGTTGTATTGCTGCGCCAGCACGAATACCGGCACGCCGCTTGGCAGGGCCGCCTGAAGCACCGCGATTGCCGGGAGAATTCCCTTCAGCGCAAACACGTGATAGGCCAGCCACCAGGTGATCAAGGGGTGCAGCAGGAGCTTGGCGAGCACCAGCCATGCTATTTCCTTCGACTCGCCCTTGACCGAGAACCCCGACATGAACAGACCGGCCGCGAACAGGGCGCAGGGGATAAAGGCCCCGCTCAGCAATTCACAAAAAGTCCTTATCGGGCCCGGAACGGCGACTCCCGCAGCGGAAACGGCGAGTCCAGCCGCGGTCGCCACCATGATCGGGTTGCGCAGCACGGCGGCCAGCGGAGCGAGGATAAAGTGTCCCTTGGACCTGCCGCGCCCTTTGTCGATCTCCGCCAGGATGATTCCGAGCGGCATGAAGACCGCGCCTGTTATGACCGCGCCGATTATGCCCGGAACCAAACCGGCGTCGCCGTAGACCATGCGGATGACAGGCAAGCCGATATAGGCCGTGCTCGAAAACATCGCCGTCAGTCCGTGCAGCCCCAGGGCTGTCAGACTGTCTGGAAAGGCAAAGCGCGCAACCAGCAGGCTCAGGCAGAAGATCGCGAGCATTCCGCCGCCGAGCGCACCCAGGAACGGCCAGTCAAAGAACTCTTCGATCGAAACGCCTGACAGCGAATTGAATATCAGGGCCGGAAACGCCACGGCAAAGACGAACTGGTTGAGAATCGTGCTGGCGCCTTCCACCAGCAATTTGAAGCGGCCAGCCAGAAAACCGGTGAGCAAAATGCCGAAAAGAGGCAGGATGATGCTTACGCCGGCGTTTCCCACAATCTCCCTCCAGTCGACAACAACAGGCAAAAAGGGCACGCGCACATCGGCGCGGAAACACCGATGCGGACAAGGGTATCTTCCCTGGAATTGCGTAGTCGGTGAAATGCCGGCTGCATTTTAGCCGATCAGGAGAAATTCCAGCGGCAACGGAGAAGTCCATGCCGGGAATGCTTGATGAATTCGGAAACAGTGATCTAGCGGACGCGGCGGCCCGGATCGCCACCAGGCTCTTCGCGCGAGCAATATCCTACTTGCTCGTGCTCATGCCTTTTGCTTGCTGGAGGGAAGCCCTTCCGTCTTGCCAGGCTTGGTCCTTACCGCGTCCGCATTAAGGTCGCGTATGCGCCCTGATTCCGCGGCGGCAGGGTTCTTCTTGCCAACCGGGGTAATGGGAGCGGGTACGCCTATGGCCTCTTCAAGGATTTCGGCAGCAATCTGGTTTATGTCCTGGATCTTGCTCGAGCGTTTGCGCGGCATGGTGGAATCCTAGTCAAAACCTGCACAAAACACATTGGTCATCCATGCTGGTGACATTCAAGGCAAATATTCAACGACCGAAAAGCCTGCTCGCGCTTGTTTGGTCGCGGCAAACACTAGCGCAGGATGAGAATCAGCACAATGATGATTACGAGAGTACCGAGGCCGATATACATATGATCCTTCATCGCGTTGCCGACCCTCTGCGAGGATGCCCAAGCACGCGTTCGTGATGTCATTTAAGCACTTGCCTGCGCCGCGGTCTGTACGCCAACCAACGCAGCCCCCAATCAACTCAACTGACCTGGGTCCTGCATGCGTCGGCAGCCGCCGCATCCTAAGGCTCCGCAGATACAAGCGCGCCGGTGTTGAAATCGTTTCACTTCAAGCCAAGCTGCACGTGCTGCAATTGCAGCGCAGGGATGCAATATGCTGAGCCGCGTTCGCCACCGCACAGACCTTGCCCGCGTGCCGGCGTAGATTCGTCCCAAATTTCGTCGATTAGAAGGACTTGTGAAGACCTTGCTTGCTACGACTGTCGGTGCGACAGGCTTGCTCGCGACCGGTGCAGCTTACGCTGCGAACGCGCAGATGGTGAACGCGGGGCGGGGCGCGGAAGCTTCGGCCTGGATGCCGTTACTGTTCGCCATCGTCGTTTTTGGGCTCGTGACCTGGGTACTATCGCAACTGGCAAGTGAACGCATGGAAGGCCGCGAAGAGCAGGGCAAGCCCAAACACCAGCCTAAGTGAAAGTTGGTGGCCAAGGGCGGAATTGAACCGTCGCCACACGGATTTTGCTCAATCCGCGAGAATTAGCGGGGCGGCTGCGAGGGGACGCGCTGCCAGCCACCGGGACATTCCCGCACATAGGGGTAGTAGGCATTGGAACCGGCGCAGAAGTACCAGTCTTGCTGCTGGCCAGGTGCTGGGGCTGCCTGGGCATAGCCCTGCTCGATATATCCGCCAGAAGGTGCAGGCCCCGGAGCGGAGTAAGCCGGATAAGAATAATACGGAGCGGAGTAATAACCCAGCCCGAGAAGCAGCGGAATACCGAGAGCAATGCCAAGACCCACGCCGCCGTAACCGCGACTATGAACGTAGCCACCGCCGCGACCATAACTGCCACCGTGGCCGCCCCGGGCCATCGCAGGTTCACTCGCCGCTGCCCCGAACATAAGCAGGACCAGCACCGCGACCACCTTCGAGTAAGGTTTCATGTCATCACTCTCCACCATTCCGATACTTCACAGGCTAGCAAATTGCGGCGCGGAAGCCAGTAATCAATTGTAACGGCAACACCGAGAACCACCTATACACGTTCAGACGCAATTGCCTGCGATAGAAACCAGGGATTCGACGATGGCTAGCCTCCCTTATTCACCGCCAACACACCATCCCCATCGAACACCGTTACAAACCCAGCGCGGCGCAGACGTTTAGCCACTTCGCCGGGAACGTCGCGCCCGCTGGTGAGTTTGTTGGGTGTGCCGGTGTAATGAAACAATTTGCCATTCGGCCTAAGTACCCGGCTCAGGTGCTCATAAAAGATTTGCGAGTAGAGTTCTCCCGCGATGCCAAAACGGGGTGGGTCGTGCAAGACGGCGTCGACCGACTCAGCGGGCAGCGACCCGATCACTTCGGTAATGTCGGCCTTGACCAGCTTCAATCCGCCGCCGATCTGCGGTGACCACGGGTTGAGGCTGCGCAGCCAAATTACGTCAGGATTTTTCTCGTACGAAAGTACCTGCCTGGCGTGTCTATGCAAGCACCAGCCGGCGAAATAGCCAAGGCCGCCACACGTATCCAGAATCACCTTACCGTTTGGTTGAATCAAGTCGACTTTGCGCGCGGCATCCGAGTAGGGCGAGACTCGCGCCGTGGGCAGCATCTTTATGCCGTCGATCTCAAACGTCGGCG
Organism: Betaproteobacteria bacterium; assembly: GCA_012274205.1. GTDB lineage: Bacteria > Pseudomonadota > Gammaproteobacteria > Burkholderiales > SG8-39 > 2-12-FULL-64-23. The sequence goes on along the minus strand of JAAOZY010000147.1, from coordinate 3,721 downwards.
GCCCGGACACTGTCGGCACCAACTTGACCAGCGACGCCGTATACCGCGCCACCGGCTGAAAAGCCCCATCAACCCAGTAATAGATAGTTCGGGCTTTACAGGTTTCAAGGTGCGGAAAGCGTTGACCTTGATAACTCCAACCCGCCTCGCTCACTTCGACCATCGTCATCGAACGCCCAAGGTCCAGGGTACACTCGAGCTTTGGGCTAGCAGCCCGCACCGCCGCGCGCAATGTCTGGCACACTTCCAGAGTCAACAGCGGTCCCATCAATTCCTCGCGCGTTCTGTCGATTGTTGGGTGAATGTCAGTTCCGCATTGTCGAGCTCGGGACGAACGCTGGTGATGAAATCAATGGTGCGCCCGGAGAGATTCGAACTCCCTACCCCTTGGTTCGAAGCCAAGTGCTCTATCCAAATGAGCTACGGACGCTTTGATGGGAAATCGTGGGTCCACCCGGCACAAGCAGCGGGCCTCCTTGACGCGCACACTACGCGGGACGAAGCGCGACCGCCGCGTTCTTCTAATCCGGCATCGCAATGGAACCCGGCTTGACACGGACCGCGAGTCGGGCGCCTGCTGTCAGCACCCCTACTTCGTCGGAAAGTATGGAGACGGCTTCGTCCAGCAAGACGTCTTTGGCATTCTTCCGCACTTTTTCAGCCGCCAATTCGACGGCGAGATTGCGTTCGTCTGCCTGCAAGCCGTCGTCGCCAAGCGCAGAGCCCTTTCGCAGCGCGGGTACCTCGCCAAGCACATTCCCGTGGCTGCTTCCGCCAGAATTCCTCCGTGATTCGCGGGATCTGAGCCGAACCTCCTGGGCGTCCCGTTCCTTGCGTCGAACGGCTTCGTTCAGCGATACCAGGTTTTTCTTGCGCTCAAGCCTCGATTCAGCGATGTCCTCCTGCAGGTACTGGAAGTCCTTATCCTTTGACACGCGCGCCTCATGCAGCGCCGACAGGATAGGCAGCAATCCCTTCAAGTCGCCGACAGGCGAATAATCCGCCGCCTTGATCTGCACCCAGGGGAGCGCGTTGCCGAAGCTCGATTCGCCAAAATTCTCCGCATCAATAACTGCAGGGAAGAGGATATCCGGCTTCACGCCGCGCAATTGTGTCGTACCCCCATTGATGCGAAAAAACTGTGCAACCGTCATTTTCAATTCACCGAATTTCGGTTTGCCATTTTTGGCCACCCGGTCGAGATCGACCATGCTTTGCACGGTACCTTTGCCAAAGCTCGGTTCGCCGATAATCAGGCCGCGGCCATAATCCTGCATGGCGGCAGCAAAGATCTCCGACGCCGAAGCCGAACCTCGGTTGATCAGTACGCCAAGGGGACCAGCCCAGGCGACACCGGCCCGGGTGTCGCTCCCCACAGTGATCTCACCGCTTGCGTCGCGCTGCTGCACCACCGGCCCCTTGTCAATGAACAGACCGGCGACATCAATCGCTTCTACCAACGAACCACCGCCGTTGTTGCGCAAGTCGATCAGTACACCGTCGACTCCCTCCTTCTTCAGCCCGTCCAGCAGGCGCGCCACATCGCGGGTCGCGCTTTTGTAATCCCGGACGCCTTTTTGTCTGCCTGCGAAATCCTCATAAAAGGAGGGAAGGGATATCACACCAACGCGGCGAGTCGTCTTGCCGTCCATTGTGGAATGGACGGACGCCTTAGCCGCCTGTTCCTCCAGGCTGATCGTTTTCCGAATGAGAGAAACCAGTTTGTGTTTGCCGTCGGGCCCGGCGTCTGCCGGAAGCACGTCGAGCATGACCATCGAGTCCGGCACGCCGCGAATCAGCGCAACAGTGTCGTCCAGGCGCCAGCCCATGACGTCCGTCATGGAGCCGTTTTTGCCCTGAGCGACGCCGACAATGCGGTCCCCGGTCTTCAGTTGTCCCGAAAGGCTTGCAGGCCCCCCCGGTACCAGTTCCCGTATCGTAGTGTAATCGTCCAAATCCGCCAGCACTGCGCCTATCCCGACCAGGGAGAGTCTCATCGAGATGTCGAAGTCCTCCGCTGCCCGCGGTCCCAGGTAATTGGTGTGGGGTTCGATCGACATGGTGTAGGCGTTCATGTATGTTTGAAAGGCGTCTGCGCTCTTTACCTGGCCGATTCGCTTAATGAAATTGCCATAGCGCTTATCGAGAATGTCGCCAATGCTCTTGTCATTCTTTCCGGCAAGCTTGAGCCGTAACCAGTCGTTCTTCACCCGCTTGCGCCACAACTCGCGCATTTCCGCTTCCGTTTTCGGCCAGGTTTCCTTTTCCCGTTCGTATTGGTAGCTTTCGATCTTTTGGAAATCGAACCCTTGTTTGAGCAGGGTGCGGGCGTACGCAAAACGCTCGGCCGCCCGATGCTCGTAAAGATTGAAAATTGCGAATGGAACGGTAAGATCTTCATTCAGGATGGCGTCGCCGAGCCTGGTCCGATCGACAGAAAGATGGTCAACGTCGGATTGAACGAAGAAGATCTTCTCGGAATCAAGGGATTTCAGATACCGGTCGAATATCTTCTCCGACAAAGCGCTGTCGAGCGGCATCCCCTTGTAGTGGTAACGAGCCAGCATTTCAGCCGCCAAGCTCGCCGCCTGAGCCTCGTGCTGTACTGGTTTCAGCTCCGGCGGGTACGGTGCACCCGCGTCGAGCGATGCGCTTTGCGCTGCAGTCGCCAGGACAAGGAGTAGCCACAGCAGTTTCTGTTTCATTGGTGCTCCGTCTCACGGCGTTAAAATGCTCCGCCGGTAGTATGTCAATGCAGCCTTGGAACTGGCGCCGAGCCAGATTTGACCCGTGCGCCGGGATTTCGTTGCCTGTGGATGGCGAAATGACAATCAAACTATGTAAAACTCAAAAGTCCGCCATACCGACCCGCCGACTTTCGGCATAGCGCCCCCCAAAAAACGCAAAAAGCCGGCCTGAAGGCCAGCCTAAGTACATGAAAAGAAAGTGGTGGCCAAGGGCGGACTGGCTACCAAAGCGTCTAAGTTCCTGATCCATTCCGGGAGAAATTCCCGAATCCGCCAAAATGGTGGCCCACTAGTTTGGAGGCCCTGATCGGCATTATGCCCGACTGCCCCTCTGTGCGCCTGGCCCCGCGCGCGCTGTGCCGGTGATCCATGCTTCCCTCCCGCGCCCGCCACTATATCCGCAGAGCTGGCCGCGGCGCCAGGGCGGCCAAAGGGCGAGGAAATCCGCGACCAGATCCTGAAACAAACCGAACTCGCTGCGTATCTAAGCGATTTGTGGGGCTGGCCGCGTTACCTGATTACTTCTCCGCCGCTGGGTTCAACATTTCTCCCCGTATGTGTCCCACCGAACGGAACTATCGCCGCTCTTGCGGTAACGGCGGATTACGCGCAACATGCCCCCCGAAACCTCAATTCGCCGTACCAATGCCCCCTGTTAGCCGCCAAGGCGCAGCATTTCAACAGGAAACCGGCATTTCCAGACCACAAGGAATCGTCTTGCTCGAGTCATTGTTCAAATACAAGAGCCGCCTGAAATTCGGCGTGGTTCTTCGCGCGCTCGCCGCGACCCTTACCCTCATGTGGTTCACCATCAATACGCCGGAACGCGGAAGAAACCCGCTGGTGACGTCGATGGAAAAGGACTCCGCCCTCTACTTTGCGAGCGAACGCGACATCACCGCCCTGGCACAGGACGCAAAGACCGGTGCGGCCAAAAGCATCGGGCTCTCAATGCAATACGCGCTGGTCAGCCT
>JAAOZY010000146.1 GCA_012274205.1 Betaproteobacteria bacterium | reverse complement strand
CTCCGGCAGTTTGTCGGCGCGCAGCACGAATTTCAGCGCGACACCGTTGTTGCAATAGCGTTTGCCCGTAGGCTGCGGCCCGTCGTCGAAAATATGTCCCTGATGCCCGCCGCAGCGCGTGCAATGGTATTCGGTGCGCGGATAGATCAGCACGAAATCGGTCTTGGTGCCGACCGCACCGGGCAGCGCTTGCCAGAAGCTCGGCCAGCCGGTGCCGCTCTCGTATTTCTTGCTGCTGTCGAACAGGGGCAGCTTGCAGGCGGCGCAGACAAAGGTTCCATCGCGCTTCTCCTGGTTCAAGGCGCTGGTACCGGCGCGTTCCGTATCCTCCTCGAACAACACCCGGTATGCCAGGGGCGGCAGCAGCGAAGCCCATTCGGCTTTCGATTTGCGCAATAGCGGGCCGGCCGCGTCCTTCGCGCCCGCAAGGCCAGACCTGAGCATCGGCAGCACGGACAGACCGAGCAGCCATTTCAATGATAGACGACGATTCATGACTTTCTCCGAAACAGTATATAGATACAGCAAAAGGGTGCCCTACGCGCGCTTGGTTGTGAGCGACAAGCCGCGTCGCCGGGCTCGCCGGCGGCCTGTGTTTGGCTTGTAATGGCAGGTAGTTCGGCTGGAACTGGCGAATGGTTACATGCTGGTGCACAATCCGCCGAAGCCGCAGAAAATTTGACCGATTGCGGTGCGGGTGTAACCAAAGGCTTCAATGCAGCGAATGCAAGACACAGGCCGAAACAAGGCAAGCGAGGAAAAGCTCCGGAATCTACTGCTGCCCGGACTCGCCGGTGATGAGTCGGCCTACCGCGCGTTTCTGCAGGAACTGAGTGCGCATTTGCGCGCCTTCCTGAGGAGGCGTCTCGTCCGTTTGCCGGACGAGGTGGAGGATCTTGTGCAGGAATCGCTGCTGGCAATACACAATCAGCGCCATACCTACGACGCCGGGCAGCCCTTGACCGCGTGGATACACGCGATCGCGAAGTACAAGCTCGTCGATTTTCTGCGACGGCGCGCAAAGCGCGAGTTATTGAATGACCCGCTGGACGAGGAATTCGGCTTTGCCGTCGCCGCGGATACCGAGGCGGCGGACGCTCGTCGCGACCTGGCCAAGCTCCTGGCGCAGCTGCCGGAGCGTCAGCGCCTGCCCATTGTGCACATGAAACTGGAGGGTTTGTCGGTGGCGGAAGCCGCAAAACGCACCGGGATGTCGGAGGCGGCGGTCAAAGTGGGCGTGCACCGCGGCCTGAAGGCATTGGCGGCAATGATCCGGGACGCCACATGAAGACCGACGATCTGGTAAGCATGCTGGCGACCGGGGCCGGAGCCGTGCCGCCGCATGGGGCGGCGCGCCGCTATGCGCTTGCCATAGGCTGGGGCGGCGCAGGTGCGGCGCTGCTGATGACGGTCCTGCTCGCTCCGCGCCATGATTTTGCCATCGCGCTCATGCTGCCGATGTTCTGGGCCAAAGTCGCGTTTGTCACCAGTTTCGCCGCAGCCAGCCTGTACGCGGCCCTGCGCCTGTCGCGGCCGGGCCTGAGCCTGGCCTGGGTACCGGGCGCTCTTGGGGCGCCGGTAGTCGCAATCTGGCTGCTCGCCACGGTCGTGCTCCTGCGTGCAGACGCCGCACAGCGCAAAGCGCTGTTCTTCGGCGATACCTGGAACTCCTGCCCGTTCCTGATCGCGCTGCTTTCAGTACCGGTGTTTGTCGCAGTGGTGTGGGCGATGAAAGGGCTCGCTCCGACGCGCCTGCGGCTGGCCGGCGCCGCCGCCGGACTGCTTTCCGGGGCGGTGGGCACCGTCGTGTACAGCGTGCACTGTCCGGAATTGGAGGCGCCGTTTATCGGCTTCTGGTATCTGCTCGGCATGCTGCTTCCGACCGCGGTCGGCGCGCTGCTGGGCCGGCGCCTGTTGCGCTGGTAGCGTCGCGACAGCGTCGCTCCGTGGGGATCTGGCCGCTTTCGCGGCTGCGCCGGAAGCCATCGGATTTCCGGGTTAAACTTATGCCACCTGCCCACCCCGGAGCCCCGATGCGCTGGCGCATTACCTCGCTGCTGCTGAATCTCGCCCACGCGATCGACCATCTGATGCTGCTGGTGTTTGCGACTGCAGTATCCGCGATCGCGCGCGATTTTGGCGTCGGGCGCTGGGAAGACCTCATGCCTTACACCACGGGCGCGTTCCTGATGTTCGGCATCGGTTCCTTCCCCGCGGGGCGCCTGGGCGATCTGTGGGGCCGACGCGCCATGATGCTCGTGTTCTTCTTTGGCATGGGCGCATCGGCCGTGCTGATCGCGCTCACCCGGAATCCCTGGCAGCTGGCGCTGGCACTCGGACTGATGGGCGCGTTCGCCTCGATCTACCATCCGGTGGGCATCCCCATGCTGCTGCGCCACGCGCGCAAGCCGGGCATCACCATCGGCGTCAACGGCATGGCAGGCAATCTGGGCATCGCCGCCGCGGCCATCTCGACCGGCTTCCTGATTCAGTATGCGGACTGGCGCACTGCATTCGTCGTGCCCGGCCTGGTCTCGATCGCCTGCGGGCTGCTGTTCATGAAAATCGCGCCGGCCGAACAGGGCGCACCCGGTAAGCAGGCGGTCAGGCAGATTGAGCTTGCGCCGGCGACGCGAAACCGCGTCTTCCTGGTGATGACCATGCTCGCGATCACCACCAGCATCCTGTTCAATTTCACCACCAACGGCAACGGCGAGCTGCTCAAGGCCAGGCTGCCGATTCTGGTGCAGCAGCCGGCTCTGCTTGGCATGCTGCTCGCGGTGGTCTACGCCCTGTCTTCGGTGTCGCAGCTGGCGGTGGGGCGGCTGATCGACCGCTATCCGATACGCAACGTGATGCTCGGGATCATCGCCTGCCAGGGGCCCATTTTCCTGCTCGCCGCGTTCAGCCACGGCTGGGCGCTGTACGTGACCATGGTCGTTTTCATGGTCCTGGTATTCGGCTCGATTCCGTTCACCGACGCGATCATCGCGCGCTTCGTCGATGACAGCATTCGCTCACGCGTAAGCGGCATGCGCCTCGCGGTTTCCTTCGGCGTTAGCTCGATGGCGGTCTGGGCGCTGGGGCCGGCGGTGAAGGCGGCCGGATTCGGCGCTGCGCTGCTGATGCTCGGAGCCGTGGCCGTCGGATCGCTGCTGATTACCTGGCAATTGCCGGACGAGCAGAGCATCCGCAGGGCTTCCGCATCCCCCAGTCCGCAAGCTGCCTGACGCGCAAATCCATCCGGACCGCCTGCACCTGCAGGCGTTGCGCGCGATCCCGTGCTGCCGCGATGAAGAATTTCTGACAATTGTCAAACCCGCTGGCGGCTAGCGGTGCACAGTCGCGAAAAACCCCAGAGGCGCCCCGCATAGTGTTCGAAGTCCCCGCTAAGGTATTGCAGCAGACGGGCAAGTGCAGTCACGACTATTCCTGCCTCCAGACCGGCCGCTGCGGCGACAGCCCGATGTGCGAAGTGGAAAGCGCACACGGCCAAAACGTGGTGTGCGTCCTTGCCGCGGACTGGCCCAGTTGTTCATATCATCTGGACTTCGGCGGCGCCCGGTATTGCGTCTGCCCGGTGCGAAATTACATTTACCGGCAGCAATCGGCCTGAGCGCGGCGCAAACTGCCGCTTTCCCTGGGTGTGTCCCCGGCCGGTTCATGCGGCCGCGGCGTAATGCAGGGTGCAATCCATGTGTCATTGGCGGCGACGTGTAGTGTGCCGGCGGCGGGCGCGAGCGCCTTCTCTACCAGGCGCACAGTCGCGTCCCCGGGATCGGCCCGCTGCGCAAATCCGAGTTTTCGGCCGAGGTAATGCATCGCCTGGTTGCCGGCAAGCGTGATTCCGTGCAAGCTCACCAAGCCGGCGGCACGGGCGTGCCCCTGCAAGGCATGCAGCAGCATGGTGCCGATGCCCTTGCGCTGCCACGCGTCGGCGACGACGACGGCGAACTCGGCGCTGCCGCCGGCTTCGTCCCTGACGTAGCGGGCCACGCCCAATAGGCGCGTTTGCGCACCGTGGCCGGAGATGGCGGCGAAGGCCATTTCCCGGTCGCAGTCGATGCGCGTCAGGCGCCGGATCTCCTGCGCCGTAAGTCTTCTTGCGCTGAGCAGTCGGTTATAGCCGCTCTCGCGCGAGAGGCCGCGAATGAAATCGAGTTCGATCGCATCGTCCTGCGGACGTATCGGCCGGATGACGATGCCGGTGCCGTCGCCGAGGCGCCGGCGTTCCCATAGATAGCCCGGACGCGGCGCCGCCGAAACCGTCGGGCCGACGCCGAGCGGCATCAAGGTGGCCACCTGCTAGGCTCCACCAGCGGCGTGCGCCGCGACTGCCGAACGGGCCGCATGCGCCGGCCGCGCAAAGCTGACCGCGCTCTGCTCCAGAGCCTGCACCAGCGTCGGCCCCTTGCGCTCGAGCGCGAATGATTCGCCCGCACTCACGATGATGTCGCGCGGGTCGCCTTCCTGGGTCACCCAGACAGAGCCGCTGTGGCAGACGATCGCATTTCCCGCGCCGCCGCGCACACTCAACAGCTGTTTAGGCTTCATGCACAGTCCGTCCTGGTTTAGCTCGAGTCTCATTGCAGCCTCCTTATTCCATGCGCATTTATCATGCGAAAATATGCTACGCTGTCGGCGTCGGCTGGTCCCGCTCCGCCTGTATGCCGGACGCTTGGGAGGATTATGCGAGTGGGCGAGTCACTCTTCAAACGACATTTGAGAATCATTTGCATGAGTTTATGGAATGCGTGAACAGCGCCGGAACCTGCCTTCGCTCGATTTGCTGCGCGGCTTCGAGGCGGCGGCGCGCAACCTGAGCTTTACCAAGGCGGCGGCGGAACTGTTCGTCACCCAGTCGGCGGTAAGCCGTCAGGTGAAGGCGATCGAGCACCATCTGGGCGTCGCGCTGTTCGTGCGCCGACACCGCGCGCTGCTGCTGACCGAGGCCGGGCACGAGCTGTACCGCGCGAGCGCGCAGGCGCTGCGCCAGCTGGCCGATGCGGCGGCCAGGATCCGCGAGCGCGACAGCGGGCGCTCGCTCACCGTGACCGCAACCATAGGCTTCGCCTCCTTGTGGCTGATTCCGCGGCTGGCGGACTTTCGCAGCGAACGTCCCGATATCGATATACGCATCGCTGCGAACAACACTATGCTCGACCTGGAACGTGAAGGCATGGAGCTGGCGGTGCGCTACTGCATGCCCAAGGCGGCACCGCGCGGCGCCACCAAACTCTTTGGCGAAGCGGTAGTGCCCGTATGCAGCCCGAAGCTGCTCACGCGGGCGGCGCCGCTGGTCCGGCCGGAGGACCTGCGCCACCACGTGCTGCTGCACTACGAATTGCCGGGCGCAGTCACTCCCTGGCTCAGCTGGACCGTATGGCTGGAAACCATGCAGCTGCCGAAGCTGAAACCCGCCGGGTCCCTGCGCTTCATTCAGTATGACCAGACCATACAGGCGGCGATCGACGGCCAGGGAATTGCGCTCGGCACCACGCCGCTGGTGCGGGATCTGATCAGCCAAGGCCGGCTGATCGCGCCGCTGGCCGGCAAGTTCGAATCGTCGCGTGCCTACTACCTGGTGATTTCAGCAGCGGCGCCCGAGCGGCCGGAGGTGAAAGATTTCGCCGGATGGTTGTTGCGGCAGGCAAAACGCGAGCCCGGAAACCGCGCCCTGCGCGCGCGCTAGCGCGTCGCCGCGGCACGCAGCGGCCACGGCGGCGCCTCGCGTGCAGTAGAATAAGACCAGAAGCAATTTCGAGGAGAACAGCACATGCGCGGCGCCGTCATCGTAGCGTTTGCCCCGGATCGGGAATACGAATTGAGGATTACCGCCGGCGACGCCCCCCTGCCTAGCGAACAGGAAGGCGAAGTGTGGTTGTCGCAGCAGTTCGAGGAACTGGGCTGCACACCCCGGAGCCTGGTCGGCAAGGTGCTAGTGCTGGACAAGGTTCTCGAGGTTGCGCGCGAGGCTGGGGAAAAGCGTTTCGCCGGCGACATCGCCTGGGCCGAGCGTTACGCCCGGGCGGTGCTCGCCCTGCTCAAGCGCCCGGTTGTGCGCGTCGACCTGGGGGAGAATACCGTCGCCTGAGTGCGCCGGTCTGCTACCAGCGGGCTCAGGACTGCAGCTGCGCCACCTGCTGCGCCAGCTGCTGCATGCGCACCGCGATCGATTTGAGCAGCGACGCGCCGAACGCCGGCTTGGCCTTGACCAGGCCGAGGAAGTCGGTGCGGTTGATCGCGAGCAGCTTGCAGTCGGACTCCGCGGTCGCCGAGGCGGCGCGAGCCGAGCGGTCCACCAGCGCCATTTCGCCGAACATCCCGCCGGCACCGACGCGCTCGACCACGTTGTTGTCCACCGAAATCGCGACGCGGCCCTCGAGCACCACGTACATGAAAGCACCGACGGCGCCCGCGCTCATGATGACCTTCCCCGCGGGAAACTCCGCCGGCTCCTGCGTGGCAAGCTCGCGCCGCAGCTCGGCCAAGGCCTTGCGGTCGAGGATGTCGCTGCGCTCGGCGGGTGCGACCGCCGGGCGCGCCGTGCCGAGCTTGACGATGCTCTGGCGCAGTCGCTGCACCATGGTGCTCATCAGCATCAGCGCAAATTCCGGCTTCTTTTCCAGGGCGGTGTGAAACTGCTTTTCATCCAGCGACAGTACGCGGCAGTTGATTTTGGCCATCGCAGTCGCGCTGCGCGGCAAATCCGCGATCACCGCAAGTTCGCCGAATACGTCACCCGGCTTTATCACGCCGAAGAACTTGTTGCGTATCATCAGGCCGATTTCACCCTCGAGCAGCAAGTACATCCGCGCGTTCTTCGAAAACAGGCCGCCCGCTTTTTCGTTCTCGGTGAATATGGCTTTTCCGGCCGGCTTTTCTTCCATGGTTCCGGCGGAACGGAAGAACTCCAGCGCCAGCGCCGGCTGATACAGAGGGCTTTGCGCGGCCACCTGTGCAGCGGCGCGCGCGACCGCTTCCGGGCGCGGCGTGGGCTTGGCCGAAAAATCGAGGTCTTCCATGGATTTCGATATTTTAGTCCTTAATTCGGCCGCGGGCGACGCGTTGCGCGCCTGACAGCACTGCCGGTACACATCGGACATGCCGGCCGGCCTCGGCCATGCAATCCGGCGGCGGCTTTGCGTATCTGGCCGAAATACGCACGCTGCCTGTAACCACATATGGCTGGCAACGATAAGTCGGGCCGAATATCTCCCTTGGACTTATCTGGCATGACCATGGACGCGCGCAGGCGCGGCAGGCACAGCCCGTAAGTCCAACACCGGCGGCGTCAGCTTGGTGAGTGCTTGCTTACGTGCAGTTGAGCTGCCTGCAAGGGCAAAGCCCAGCAGCTTGCCACTCGCGTCCTCGAACCGGGCTTCGACTCCCTCGGCCGCGGCATCCACAATCCAGTTGCCCGAATTGGCGGCGGGCGGGCACACAACGACAGGCAGCGCCGGCGTCTTTACCACCACCAGCATGGCCGGATAGGAAACCGGCGTCGCAGTTCCGCTCAGCGTTTTTGCCAGGGCGCGAGCGGCCTGCATCAGCGGCAGCACATAGGGCAGGATCTGGCCGTCGACCTCGGCGCAGTCGCCCAAGGCATAGACATCCGCGGCACTGGTCTGCAGCAGGCGATCGGTGAGGATGCCGCGATTGACCTTCAATCCCGCGTGCTGCGCCAGCTGCGTGCGCGGACGCAGACCGACCGCGGACAACACTGCATCGGCAGTCAGCCTGGTTCCGTCGGCAAGTTCCACGCTCAGTCCCCCGGCATCGCGCCACAGCGCGCGCGCCGTGGTACCCAGATGCCAGCTTACGCCCGCGGCCTGGAGCGAGCGCTGCAGGCGCTCGGCCACGGCCTCGGGCAAGAGCCGGCCCAGCGGCCGCGGCGCCGGGTCTATCACCGATACGCGATAGCCGGCCGCGACGAGGTCGTTGGCGAACTCGCAGCCGATCAGCCCGGCGCCCAGCAGCACCACGCTTTGCTTTCTTTCGATGGCCGAGCGGAAGCGCGCATAGCCGGCGAGATCGTTCACGCGCATCACTGCCTGCGCAGCGTCGCCTTCCAGCGGCAGCGCGATCGGGTCGGCGCCGAGCGCAAGCACCAGCTTGGAATAGCGGATCGGCGAAGCGCCGGCCTGAACCGTTCGGCGCGCCGTATCGATGGCCTCAACCTCGACGCCGGCGATGATCTGCGCCCGGAGTTGGGCGGCCATCTGCGCGGCGCCCGCGCCGGCCAGCTGCGCCGCGGATTTCCCCGCCGCCAGCGCGTTGGACAACATCGGTTTGGAATAGAAGCCCGCGTCGTCGCGGCTCAAGATTGCAAGCGGCGTGGATTGATCGAGCTTGCGCAGCTCGCGCGCCAGGGTATAGCCGGCTAGCCCAGTGCCGATGATGACGATCGGCTCCACCTCAGGCTAGCGCCGCGCCGGCCTCTACCATCTCGAAATCGGCTTTGGCGACGCCGCAGTCCGGGCAGGACCAGTCCGCGGGTATGTCCTCCCAGCGCGTTCCCGCTGCGATGCCGTCTTCGGGCATCCCATTGGCTTCGTCGTAGATGAAACCGCACACCACACATTGCCATGTCTTCATTTGCCTGCTCCTTTCGTCTTGATTGATCAGCGCTGCGCACTGGCCAGCGCCGCCTTGTACTGATGGGCGTGCCGCTCTTCCACCTTGGCCAGCGCAGCAAAGCGCTTGGCCGCCTTCTCCAGCGTATTGCGGAAGTTGCGAGCGTGTTCCTTTGATTCGGTGATCTGCTCGTCGAATTCGCGCACCGCCGCGCCATTGCCTTCCTCGACCGCGAGGTGGCGGAATTTCGGATACATTTCGGTGTACTCGTAGGTTTCCCCTTCGATCGCAATCTGCAGCGCCGCGGCGGGGCTGAGTTCGGCCGCAGGGTAGAGCAGGTCGAGATGGCCGAAGGCGTGCTGCACTTCCTGGTCGGCGGTCTCCTCGAATACGCGCGCCGTGGCTTCGTCTCCGGCCGCGCGCGCAAGCCTGGCGAAGTAGCGGTACTTGATGTGGGCCATGCTCTCGCCGGCAAATGCGGCTTCGAGATTCTGGATGGTAACGGATTGCGCTTTCATGTCTGGCTCCTTTGCTTGGGTTTGGCCTTGCTACGGGACCGATTATGGTCGCTGTACATAATCGAATCTAACGACTAATATCGTTAAACTTAATCGTATTTCTCGATATGGCCTCTATGCCTTCCCTGCGCCAGCTCGGCTACCTGGTCGCGCTGGCGCAGCACCTCAACTTCACCCGAGCGGCCGCCGCCTGCTTCGTCACCCAATCGACGCTCAGCGCCGGGCTGAAAGAGCTCGAGGCGACGCTGGGCGCGACACTGGTCGAGCGCGACCGGCAAAGCGTGCTGATGACTGCGCTGGGTCTGGAGGTGGCGGCCCGCGCGCGCCAGCTGCTCGCCGCAGCCGAAGACCTCACCCAGCTCGCCGCCGCATCGGCGGAGCCTATGACCGGTGTGCTGCGCCTGGGGGCGATTCCGACGATCGCGCCTTTCCTGCTGCCGCGCATCCTGCCCGGCTTGCGCGCCAAGTACCCGCGGCTGCAGTTGCTGCTGCGTGAAGATGTCAGCGCCAGCCTGCTGCAGCGCCTGGCGGACGGACAGCTGGATTTCGCGCTGCTGGCGCTGCCTTTCGACACAGGCGACCTGCGGGTGCGTCCGTTGTTCGACGACGAATTCTGGTTGGTCGGGCGCGAAGCTGATCCGGCGCTCAAGGCGAAACGCGCGACGGTCAGCGCGCCGGTGGCGGAACGCCTGGTGCTGTTGGAGGAGGGCCATTGCCTGCGCGAGCACACGCTCGCCGCCTGCCCCCGCAGCGAGCCGTCCGGGCATTCAGGGGTGGAAGCGACCAGCCTGCTGACGCTGGTGCAGATGGTCGAGTCGGGCATCGGCCTTGCGCTGGTGCCGGAAATCGCGCTGAACAGCGGTTTGCTCAAGGGGACGAAACTGGTCGCGCGGCCGCTGACGCCGCCGGCGCCCAAGCGCAGCATCGCCTTGCTCGCACGGCGCTCCAGCGCAAGGCAGGCGGAATTTGCCGCGCTCGGCGATTTCATCGAGGCCGCGCGCAAGCACGATCACTACGCCATCAGCACGTCCAGAGGGCGCCGGCGTCCTGCCCAACATTAGAGAGACCGAGCCCATGAATCATCCACGCGAACTCACATTGTCAGGCGCAGACGCCACGCCGCTGTTCGTCGCCGACTGGCCGGCGCAGGCGTCTGCGGCTAAGCCCGCGGGTATCGTACTGATGCATGGGTTGGGCGAGCATAGCGGCCGCTATGGCCATGTAGCGCGTTTCTTCAACGACTGCGGCTTTGCGGTGCGCGCCTACGATCATCGCGGCCACGGCCGCTCGGGCGGCGCGCGCGGCGACACGCCAAGCGCCGAGGCCATGGTGCAGGATGCGAGAATCGTGATCGAGGATTTCGCGCGGCAACTGGCGGCGCCGCCGCTGCTGCTCGGCCACAGCATGGGCGGCTTGTTTGCCGCCTACTATGCGACGCGGGCGTTGTCGCCGCTAAGCGGGCTGATCCTGTCCTCGCCCGCGCTCAGGATCAGTTTGAAGGACGCGCAAAAACTGCTGCTGCAGATTCTGGGGGTGGTCGCGCCCGGGCTGCGTATACCGAATGGGCTGGATTCGAACTACCTTTCGCACCGGCAGGAGGTGGTCGAAGCCTATAACCGGGATCCGGTGGTTCATCCGAAGATCAGCGCGCGACTGTTGCGTGCCATGCTCGATGCGATCGAATTTGCGCAGGCGCATGCATCCGCGCTCGACATCCGCACCCTGCTGCTGGTCGCGGGCGAGGATCACCTGGTCGACGCCAGCGGCAGCGATGCGTTTTTCGAAAAGCTCGCGCCGGGCGTAGGCACGATGCACCGCTACGCAGGCTACTACCACGAAATTTTCAACGACGTCGACGCCGCGCGCGTGTTCAACGACCTGCGCACCTGGCTCGGCGCACCGGGCTCCGCTGCCGTGGGGTTCGGCGCTAAGCCTTGACCGGACGGTTTTCCGGATGGCGCTCGACCGCCGGATCCAGGTGCATCCACGGCCGCGCGCTGTTGGTCCAGATGTTCATCACCAGTTTCAGGTCGAGCGGCGCATCCAGCGTACCGACTTTCAGCACCAGCATTTCCGGTACCTTCTCCCGCTGACTGTAGATGGGAGAACCGCAGTCGGCACAGAAATAGCGGTTGAGGATATTGCCGCTCTGGGCGGTGTCCGCGTACAGCCTGGGCTTGCCGGCGGTAAAAGTCACCGCGCTGGCCGGAACCACGGCGTTATGGCTGGCGCCGGCGCCGGAAGCTTTCTGGCAATGGGTACAGTGGCAGGCGATGATTTTCTCCACGGGCGCGCTGACGCTGTAGCGGATGTTGCCGCACAGGCAGCCGCCGGTGATCGCATTCGACATCGGGTCTCTCCCTGATCGGCCGGGCACGGTATTTCAGGACTTCGCGGTGAAATCGAAATCGTCCGCGCCCGCTGCGGCCGAAGGCGCCGGCGCCGCAGGCGCGGCGCCGGGCATTCTTGCCGCGGCACGCGCTGCCGCCGGCGAAAGGTTTGCACCGGGCTCGGCCGAAGCGCCGGGCGAAACGCCGTCCGAAGCAAATGCGGCCTCCAGGTCCTGCTGGATCTGCGCCACATCGAATGCGGCGCGCCCCTGCATGCGCAGCAGGATGCGCGAGGGCATGTCCTGAATGCGCGGCACTGGCGCACGCACGTTCGCCGCGGTGGTCAGCATGGGGACGGCATGGTTGTTCCTGAATCCGGGCTGCGCGCGCTCGACGGCATCGATGACGGCGTTCTGCGCCTTGGCGATGCCCATGAGCAGTTCCGCGAGTTGGGTATTGTCCATTGCGCTTCCTCCGTATGGATCTTGATTCCCGCCAATGATACCCTGATCTGTGCGGCGCCCGCGATGCCGCCGCGCACAATCAGGGGGAGCAACAGGCAATGAATGCGAACGGCGACACCCACTCCAAGATCGTGGGCTACATCCTGTGGATCTTCGGCTTCACTGGTGCGCACCGTTTCTATTATGGCCGGCCGCTTAGCGGAACCATCTGGTTCCTTACCCTGGGTTTGCTCGGGATCGGCTGGTTGATCGACGTCTTCCTCATCCCCGGAATGGACCGGGAGGCGGATCTGCGCTTTCGCGCCGGCCGCATCGATTACAACATTGCCTGGCTCCTGCTGACCTTCCTTGGTCTGCTCGGCCTGCACCGCATGTACATGGGCAAGTGGATTAGCGGGATCGTCTACCTGTGCACAGCAGGACTGCTGGGTATCGGTTATTTGTACGATTTCTGGACGCTGAACGACCAGATCACCATCGTTAACGCATCGGCCTGATGAGCACCGGCTGCCGCATTGCCGCACCCGACCGGAGAGGCGTGCGCATGCTTGCTCTAAGCCCTACCCGCAAATAAAAAAAGGCGGCCGCAGCCGCCTTGATCATGCATGCAGCTCGCGCTACCTGCGTTGGCGCAGCTTGCGGATTGCCGCGATCTGCGCCGAGGCTTCGGCAAGTTCGGCCACCGCCTTGGCGTATTCCATCTTGCCGCTGCGGTCCTGCAGGCTCTCCTTGGCGCGCTTCTGCGCCTCCAGCGCTTTGGCTTCGTCCAGATCGTGGCCGCGGATGGCGGTGTCCGCCAGCACGGTGATCAGGTTGGGCTGCACCTCGAGGATGCCGCCGGCGACGAAAATCAGCTCCTCCTCGCCGCCGCTCGCGGGCTTGATGCGCACGGTGCCCGGCTTGATGCGCGTTATCAGCGGCGTGTGCTTCGGGTAGATGCCAAGCTCGCCCTCTTCGCCGGGCAGCACCACAAATTCGGCCTCGCCGGAAAATATGGCTTCCTCGGCGCTGACGACGTCTACGTGAATTGTGTGTGCCATATTGCTTAGAACCTTTTGTCCCCGACCACCCGGCAAGCCGGGGGTCGTACTTGGGCTTTACTGGAGCGTCTTCGCCTTTTCCACCGCCTCTTCGATGCCGCCCACCATGTAGAAGGCCTGTTCCGGGAGACTGTCGTAGTCACCGTTGACGATGCCCTTGAAGCCTTTGATGGTTTCCTTCAGCGGCACATACTTCCCTTCCTGGCCGGTGAAGTTTTTGGCCACGTCGAACGGCTGCGACAGGAAGCGCTGAATCTTGCGCGCGCGCGCCACGGCCAGCTTGTCTTCGGGCGAGAGTTCGTCCATGCCCAGAATGGCGATGATGTCGCGCAGTTCCTTGTAGCGCTGCAGTGTCTGCTGCACCGCGCGCGCGGTAGTGTAGTGCTCTTCGCCCACCACGTGCGGGTCCATCTGGCGGCTGGTCGAATCCAGCGGGTCCACGGCGGGATAGATGCCGAGCGAAGCGATGTCGCGCGACAACACCACGGTGGAGTCGAGGTGGCCGAAAGTCGTCGCAGGCGAGGGGTCGGTCAAATCGTCCGCCGGCACGTAAACCGCCTGGATCGACGTGATCGAGCCGGTCTTGGTCGAGGTGATGCGTTCCTGCAGGCGGCCCATCTCTTCTGCCAGCGTCGGCTGGTAGCCTACCGCCGAGGGCATCCGCCCGAGCAGCGCCGACACTTCGGTGCCGGCCAGCGTGAAGCGGTAGATATTGTCGACGAAGAACAGCACGTCGCGGCCTTCATCGCGAAAGTATTCGGCCATGGTGAGGCCGGTTAGCGCAACGCGCAGGCGGTTGCCCGGCGGCTCGTTCATCTGGCCGTAGACCAGGGCCACCTTGTCGAGCACGCCACCGTCTTTCATCTCGTGATAGAAGTCGTTGCCCTCGCGCGTGCGCTCGCCCACGACGGCGAACACCGACCGTCCCGAGTGCTTCTT
>JAAOZY010000025.1 GCA_012274205.1 Betaproteobacteria bacterium | reverse complement strand
CTGGCGCGGCTGCGCGAATTCCTGGGACGGCGTTGCAAGGACAACGAATTCTGGCGCGGCCACGAGCAGCTCGCCACCGAGGAATTCCTGGATCGCCACGGCGTGTGGCGCGGGCCCTACGAGGAAGGAACCCTGTTCTTCTATCTCGACGAATATGCCAAGGACCAGCCCAAGGACCTGCTGTCGGTGCTGGCCGTCACCGGCGACTGGCTCACCCATGCGCTGAAGAAGCACTCCACGCTGGTGGAAAAGAACATCGACGCGCTGTCGGGCCTGCTTCAGCTGAACAAGGCCGAGCGGGCGCTGCTGCTGTACGGCACACTGGCGCGCTATCAGCGCGACCTGCGCAGCCTGTTGGTGGAGTTCAAGGTCAACAACGCGCCCGAGGCGTACGCGGCCATCGCCGAGATCGCGGGTGTCAACGCCACCGACGTGGGCGAGGCGCTGCGCGCCGGTTCGCGCCTCGAGCGCATCGGCCTGGTCGAGAACCTGATTTCCGAACACAACATCACCGACCTGGCTGACCTGATGAAGGTCAGCGAAAAGCTGCCGCCGGTGTTGATGCGCGAGTATCGCGACCAGAACGAGTTGATGGCGGTATTCACCCGCCCATCCGCCAAGAGCAGCCTGGGCCTGACGGATTTCAGCTTCGTCGAAGACGAGGCGCTGGTCCTGTCGTCGCTGCTGCGCAACGCCGTTGCGCGCAAGGAGCCCGGCGTGAACGTGCTGCTGTACGGCCCGCCGGGCACCGGCAAAACCGAGCTGGCCAAGGTCGTGGCCCAGGCCGCCGGTCTGGAGCTGTTCGAAGTGGAATACGCCGACCGCGACGGCAATTCGCTCAGCGGACGCGATCGTTACCGCTCGCTGCAGATCGCGCAGGTGTTCCTCAAGGGCAGTGCCCAGGCCGCCTTGCTGTTCGACGAGGTGGAGGACGTCTTCCCGCCGATCTCCAGCGAGGCCGCGCAATTGATGGCGCGGGCCGAGCAGGTGGTCGCACCACCCAACAGCAGTGTGAGCGGCAAGGCCTGGGTCAACCAGATCCTGGAGTCCAACGCCGTCCCCACCCTCTGGGTCACCAACCGGATCGAGCAGATCGACCCTGCGTTCCGGCGCCGCTTCGCTTACCACCTGGAGCTGAAGTCGCCGCCGCCCGGCGCGCGCGAAGGCCTGGTGCGCAAGACGCTGGAAGGCGTCACGATCTCCGACACCTTTGTCGCCAAGCTGACCGAGCGCAAGGGGCTGACTCCGGCGCAGATCCGCACGGCAGTCCGCTTCGCGGGCCTGGCCAGCGCCGACGGCAGCTCCATGGAAAGCCTGATCGAGCGCCAGCTGCGCAACTCGGACCAGGCCCTGGGCAACCGGTCCCACGACACCGGCGCGCGCCGCAGCGTCACCACCTACGACCTCGACATGCTGAACGTCGAGAGCCGGTTTGACATCCCGCGCATCGTCGAGGCATTGAAGGCGCGCGGCCATGGCTCGCTGTGTTTCTACGGCGCGCCCGGCACCGGCAAGACGGCGCTGGCCGAGCACATCGCGAAGAGCCTCGACAAGCCGCTGCTGGTCAAGCAGGCCAGCGATCTGATGAGCAAGTTCGTCGGCGAGACCGAGCAGAATATGGCCGCGATGTTTCGCGAAGCCGAGAACGAGAAGGCCGTGCTGCTGCTGGACGAGGCCGACAGTTTCCTGCAGGACCGTCGCGGTGCGCAGCGCACCTACGAGGTGACCGAGGTCAACGAGATGCTGCAGGGGATGGAGCGCTTCAACGGCATCTTCGTTTGCACCACCAACTTGATGGATCGCATCGACCAGGCCGCGCTGCGCCGCTTCACCTTCAAGATCCGGTTCAAGCCGCTGACGGCCGTCCAGCGCGAGAAGATGTTCGTTACCGAAGCCCTGGCCGGCGATGCGCTCGCGCTGACCGACGAGGTGAGGGCCCGGCTGGCCAGGCTCGACCAGTTGTGCCCGGGTGACTTCGCTGCCGTCAAGCGCCAGGCGGACATCCTGGCAGCGCAGTTCGACGTCGCCGAGTTCCTGGAGCAGCTCGAGGCCGAGCACCGCATCAAGCCCGAGGTGCGCGAGCAGCGCAACATCGGCTTTCTGCAGTGAGAGATCACTCGTGCTGCGCCACCACGCGTAGCACTTCCTCGCCGTAGGCTTCCAGCTTCCTGGCGCCGATGCCGCTGACGCCCTGCAGGTCGCGCAGGGTCCGCGGCGCGAGCGCGGCGATGGCGGCCAGCGTCGCGTCGTGGAAGATCACATAGGCCGGCAGATTGTGCTTGCGCGCGATCTCGGCGCGCCAGGACTTCAGGGCCGTGAAGCGCGATTGGGCGGTCTCGGTGAGGCCGGCGGCGACGGCGGGGGCGGCTTTCGCGCCGCCCGAGCGGCGGCGTGAGGCGGACGGCAGCGAAACCGATTCGCGCAAACGCACGGCGGTCTCGCCCTTGAGCACTGCGCGTGAGCCGTCCGTCAGTCGCAAGGTATTGAAGGCCTGGCCGTCCACCGCCAGCGCGCCGATGGCGATCAGTTGCCGCAACACGCCCCGCAACTGGACCTCGCTGAACTGGGCGCCGATGCCGAAGGTGCTCAGGCGCTCATGGCCGAACTGGGCTACTTTCTCGGTCTTCTTGCCGCGCAGGATGTCCATCACATGGACAGCGCCGAAACTGATGCCGCTTTGCTGCTGCACACGGTAGATGGTCGAGAGCAGTTTGCGCGCGGCATCGGTGCCGTCCCACACCTGCGGCGGGCTCAAGCAGTTGTCACAATTTCCGCAGGGTGTGGAGGCCTCGCCGAAATAGCCCAGCAGGCGAACCCGCCGGCAGTCGGTTGCCTCAGCCAGCGCCAGCAGCGCGTCGAGCTTGCCGCGCATCACCTGCTTGAAGTCCTCCCCGGCCGGGCTCTCGTCGATCATGCGGCGCTGGTTCACCACGTCCTGCAGGCCGTAGGCCATCCAGGCCGCGGCATCCAGACCATCGCGCCCGGCGCGCCCGGTCTCCTGGTAGTAGCCCTCGATGTTCTTGGGCATGTCCAGATGCGCCACGAAGCGCACGTCCGGCTTGTCGATGCCCATGCCAAAGGCGATGGTCGCCACCATCACCACGCCGTCGTCGCGCAGGAACCGGTCCTGGTTGGCCTGCCGCACCCCGGCGTCCAGGCCGGCGTGATAAGGCAGCGCGTCCACGCCCTGCAGGCACAGGGTCTGGGCAATCTCCTCCACCCGTTTGCGCGACTGGCAATAGACGATGCCGGCCTCACCCTCGTGCTCGCCTTCGATGAAGCGCAGCAGCTGGGCCGTCGCGTCTTTCTTCTCCACGATGGTGTAGCGGATGTTGGGCCGGTCGAAGCTGCTGACGAATTCGCGTGCCTTTTCCAGCTGTAGCCGCTCGACGATGTCGGCCCGGGTGATCGCGTCCGCGGTCGCCGTCAGCGCGATGCGCGGCACCGAGGCATAGCGCTCGTGCAGCACGGTGAGGGCGCGGTACTCCGGCCGGAAGTCGTGCCCCCACTGGCTCACGCAATGCGCCTCGTCGATCGCGAACAGGCTGAGCTGGCCGCGTTCGTACAGCGAATCGAGCTGGGCCAGGAAGCGCGGCGTCGTCACGCGTTCCGGCGCCGCGTACAGCAGCGTAATCTCCCCGCGCAACAGCCGCTTTTCCACGGCGTTGGCCTCGCCCCCCGACAGCGTGGAGTTGATGAATTCTGCCTCGACGCCGGCTTCGTGCAGCGCGCCGACCTGGTCATGCATCAGCGCGATCAGCGTCGACACCACGATCGCGACGCCGTGGCCCGCCCGTTGGCGTGCGATGGCCGGGATCTGGTAGCACAGCGACTTGCCGCCGCCGGTGGGCATCAGGACCAGCGCGTCGCCGCCGGCGATGACGTGGTCGACGATGGGCTCCTGGGGACCGCGGAAGCGCTCGTAGCCGAAGATGTCGTGGAGGATGGCGCCGGGGGCGCTGGAGGGTGGCAGCAAGATGGGCCGTATTGTCCGGGCAAAAGCCATGCTGCTGCCTGCTCCCTACAATGGACCCCTCATGAAACCGATCGCTTACACCCGTGGCCAAGCCCTGCCGGCGCTGCTTGAGCACCGCATCGCCGTGCTCGATGGCGCGATGGGCACGATGATCCAGCGCTTCCACCTGACCGAGGCGGATTACCGCGGCGAGCGCTTCCGCGACCATCCCAAGGACCTGAAGAACAACGGCGAGCTGCTCAGCCTGACGCGGCCGCGCGTGATCAGCGACATCCACGAGGGCTATCTCGCGGCCGGCGCCGACATCATCGAGACCAACACCTTCGGCGCCACCCGCATCGCCCAGGACGACTATGGACTGGGCGACCTGGCCGGCGAGATGAATCGGACCTCGGCTTGGCTGGCCCGCGCCGCCGCCGACAAGTTCTCGACGCCGGACAAGCCGCGGTTCGTGGCCGGCGCGCTCGGCCCCACACCCAGGACGGCCAGCATCAGCCCCGATGTCAACGACCCGGCGGCGCGCAACGTGGACTTCGAACAACTGCGCGCGGCGTATTTCGAGCAGGCGCAGGCCCTGGTCGAAGGCGGCGTGGACCTGCTGCTGATCGAGACCATTTTCGACACGCTCAACGCCAAGGCGGCGCTGTTTGCGATCGATGAGTATTTCGAGCAGTCGGGCGAGCGCCTGCCGCTCGTCATCAGCGGTACCGTCACCGACGCCTCCGGCCGCATTCTGAGCGGCCAGACGGTCACGGCCTTCTGGTACAGCGTCCGGCATGCACGGCCCCTGGCCGTGGGCCTCAACTGCGCGCTGGGCGCGGCCCTGATGCGGCCCTATCTGCAGGAGCTGGCGCGGGCGGCGCCGGACACCTTCATCAGTTGCTATCCGAACGCGGGCCTGCCCAATCCCATGAGCGAAACCGGCTTCGACGAAACCCCCGAGGTCACCTCGCGGCTGCTGCGCGATTTCGCGGCCGAAGGGCTGGTGAACATCGTCGGCGGCTGCTGTGGCACCACGCCCGAACACATCGCGGCGATCGGCGCGGCCGTGCAACCACTGGCCGCGCGCAGCCTGCGTCGCGACTTCTTCTACCGGGAAGCCGCCTAGCCGCGGCGTGCCACCCCAGCCGCATGACGCGCGCCCCGGTTATCCCCGATTCAAGCGCGCAGTCGCAGTCGGCTGAGTGGGGCCAATGTCACGTGGGAGCGCGCCAGCAGGTCGCCGAAAGCCGGGCCGGCCAGCACCTGCCACTCGTTGCGCCGCGCGCCGATGATGGGGTCGGGCACCGTCGCGTCCCCGCCGGCGTGGCACATCAGCAGGTCCGCCTCGCTTGCGATCGCGAGCCAATGGGCCAGCCGGTCGGCATAGCGCGAGGCGTCGCCGTCGAAACCATAGACCCCCAGCAGCGATTCGTTCTGGGCAAACCCGTGCGCGCGGGCCGATTCGCTGAGCGCCTCGCACCCGAGCCGCTCGATCAGCCAGGGCTTGAAGCCGGCGAGGCCGGCCGGCCGCCGGGTGCGCCGCAGCCAAGGGCGCTCCCGGGGATAGCGCTCGAGCAGCACCGCAATCAGCGTTTCGCGAATGACCGGAAACTGATGCACGTGCTGATGGCCATCGACATGCGCGGGGATGCGTCCGACGGCTTGCTCGAAGGCATCGAGCTGGGCCACGATTTCGCGCCGGATCAGCGCGGGGTCCAGCCGGCGCGTTTGCGCCAGCGCGATCAGGACCGGCAGGCGGCGCCGCGCCTTCGCGTCGACGGTGTGCTCGGTGAAAGCCAGGTGCAAGCCGAGGTCGACGCGCTCGCGCGGCAGGTCGGCCAGTCGCGCTGCGCCGGCGGTCCATGCGGGGGCCGCCACCATGCAACTGACGGCGGTGATGCGGCCCAGGTTCGCCAACTGCAGCGCGGCCTGGTTGACGCCCGGATGCAGGCCGAAATCGTCGAGG
>JAAOZY010000145.1 GCA_012274205.1 Betaproteobacteria bacterium | reverse complement strand
GAACGAATACTGTCGCTTCGATCTCCATCGAGAGTTTCGAAATCGCGGAAAACAGCGACAGAGCAGACGCAGCGTGCCCCAAGACAGGAAAATGCTTCGAAGTCTCCGAAGGAAGAGCCCGCCAAGGCCGCCGTGGTTGTGCCCGCCCCCGTAGCGAAACCCGAGATTCCAGAACCACCGACAGCGGCGCCAGAGCGCGACTCCCTAACTGATATCGAGATTGTGCGGTCCGACTTCGGGCTTTTTAGCCCACCAAATTCCGGTAAGCCGTCCTTTCAGGTATCACGAAGAGTTCCGCTGCAGGAGGGCCAGGGATACGGGTGGTATGTTGAGTTAAGAACGACAATGCCGCGAATTAAATGGCGCGAGGAACTCGTGGTACCGACTCCTCCGGCAAAATGGGGCATCCAAGGAAGCACTGCTCAGCACTCGATTTCTGATGATCGACGAACCTTGACCACGGAGCGCGAGGTCGCACCCAATCGCGGATTCATTTACAACAGGTGGGCAGTCGCGGCCGGCGATCCCAAAGGCCTCCACGTAGTGCGCGTCTACGTCGAGGGAAAGTTGGTTCGGACGTTCGAGTTCGAGGCCGAGTGACACTCGGTACCGGTCACTGGCGCAAACATTCAGATAATCGAGATAAATCCTGAAAGCGGGCGAATGGCCGACAGTGACGATTCGCCTTTTTACCCGAAAGCCGACGCTGGCAGATTTACGTCGGATAACGATTGGCCTGTTGGCCGGACAGGACGTGTTCACTGTGAACGATCTGGCAGCCGCCAAGAGGCTAGAGTCGTCGGCCTTTTCGGCAGCTTAAGATAA
This sequence comes from Betaproteobacteria bacterium, assembly GCA_012274205.1. GTDB lineage: Bacteria > Pseudomonadota > Gammaproteobacteria > Burkholderiales > SG8-39 > 2-12-FULL-64-23. The sequence goes on along the minus strand of JAAOZY010000145.1, from coordinate 2,527 downwards.
TGCAGGAAATCGGCCTCTTCGTTTGGATTGAAGTGGCGCATTTCAGCAGTCCCGAATGGTCCTTAAGGCACTGGAAGGGCACTGGCGCGATCTTGAAAACACGTAACTATTTGAATAGTTACACTAAATAATGGTGGAGGCGGGGGGAATTGAACCCCCGTCCGCAAGTCCTCTACAGACAGATCTACATACTTAGCCAGGTTGTTAGCTTTAACCGGATGCCCGCCAACCGGCAGGCTGACATACGGCGAGTCACCTTGGATTTAGCGTTCCGCAAAGTGACCCTGCGGCGCGCGAGCTCATGTAAATGACTCTGCTGTAACTTGCGTTACCCGGCCCATGAACCAACCGGTGCAGAGCTAGCCGGTATTAAGCGGCTAGTGCGAAACGTTCGTCGTTCGCGGTTATTGCGTTTCAGTTGGATTTACGAGGTAGCTGATCCTCGGTATGCACTGCGCTGCTTCGTAACCCACGTCGAAACCAGGTCGCCCCCGGTATCTGGTGGAGACTGGAGGCGAAAACCGGGAAACATCTCCGTTGCGCGCCTGCCAATCCCTGACTACAACTGCATTATCTCATATGGGGTGAAAACCGGCGCAAATCAAGAGAGCCGCACGTATTCGAGCACCTGGCGCGGATGCTCGATGATGGCGTCGGCCTGCCAGGACTCGATCGCGCCGCCGTCGCCGAGGTAGCCGTAACGCGCCGCCAGCACGCGCATGCCTGCCGCGCGCGCCGCCTGCACGTCGCGCAGGTCGTCACCCGTACAGGCAGGCTGCCGGCGGCAGTTGCAGCGCGGCGGCGGCGTGCAGCAGCGGGTCCGGATGCGGCTTCAGGCGGCCCGTGGTGTCGCCGCCGACGATGCAGGCGGCGCGCCCGCCCAGCTGCAGGCCCTGCAGCACGGGAAAGGTGAAGCGCTCGGCCTTGTTGGTCACGACGCCCCAGGGCAGGCGCTCGCGATCAAGCTGGTCGAGTAGTTCCGCCATGCCCTCGAACAGTCGGGTATCGACGCAGATCTCGGCGGCGTAGAAATCGAGAAACTGCAGCTTGAGCGTCTCGTAGCGCGCATCGCCCGGCTCCAGTCCGAAACCGATCTTGAGCAGGCCGCGGGCGCCGCTCGATGTGTAAGAGCGCGTGGTTTCGAGCGGCATCGGTTCCAGCCCTTGCGCGGCGCGCACGCGGTTGAGCGCCCGCGCCAGGTCCGGCGCCGTATCTGCGAGCGTGCCGTCCAGATCGAACAGCACCGCCCGCGCGGAAACCTTGGGAGCGTGTTTCAAGGCCAGACGCAATGCCGATTAGCCGAGAGACCTTGCAAACCGGCTTGACTCTGAAACACGCGCTGACTTAGGGGAGCACGAGGGGATGGATCCCCTCGTGTCGTCAAACGGCCTAGGCATCGCGCACGCAGTGCATCAGATAATTGACGCTGGCGTCATCGTTGAGCGCGTACACCTTGGTAATCGGGTTGTAGCTCATGCCGATCACCGACTTCAGCGTGAGCCCGGCGGCGCGGCAGTGGCGCGCGAGCTCCGAAGGCTTGAGGAATTTGGCGTAGTCATGCGTGCCGCGCGGCAACAGGCGCAGCACGTACTCCGCGCCGATCACCGCAAACAAATAGGACTTCGGATTGCGGTTGATGGTGGAAAAAAACACATGCCCGCCCGGCTTGACCAGCTGCGCGCAGGCGCTGACGGTGCTGGCCGGGTCCGGCACGTGTTCCAGCATCTCCATGCAGCTGAGCGCGTCGTATTGCGCGGGCTCGCGCTGGGCCAGCAACTCGGCGCTGATTTCCTCGTAGTTCACTTCCAGGCGCGACTCGAGCAGATGCAGCATCGCGACCTTCAACGCCTTCCCGGACAGATCTATGCCCTTGACGCGAGCGCCCAGCTTCGCCATGGCTTCGGCAAGGATGCCGCCGCCGCAGCCTACATCCACTACCGACTTGCCCTGCAGCCGGGCGATGCCGTCGATCCAGCCCAGGCGCAGCGGGTTGATTTCGTGCAGCGGCTTGAACTCGCTGCTCGGGTCCCACCAGCGATGGGCCAATTCGCTGAATTTGGCCAGTTCCTGCGGGTCGGCGTTCATGGTCCTGTCCCGTCCAAATAAAAAAGCCCCGCGCGAGCGGGGCTTTTGAGTGATTGCCGCAAGCTTACTGGCTGCGCGAGCCCACCACTTCGATTTCAACGCGGCGGTTCTTGGCGCGGCCTTCCTTGGTGCGGTTGTCGGCGATCGGCTGCGTCTCACCCTTGCCTTCGGTGTAGATGCGGTTGGCTTCGATGCCTTTGCTCACCAGGTAAGCCTTGACCGAATTGGCGCGGCGCACCGAGAGTTTCTGGTTATAGGCATTGCTGCCGATGCTGTCGGTATGGCCGATGGCGATGATCACTTCCAGGTTCACCGCTTTGAGCTTGCCGACCAGATCGTCGAGCTTGGCCTTGCCTTCGGGCTTGAGCACGGACTTGTCGAAGTCAAAGTTGGTTTCCGCGGCCATGGTCACTTTCTCGACTACGGGCTTGGGCGCGGCCTT
>JAAOZY010000024.1 GCA_012274205.1 Betaproteobacteria bacterium | reverse complement strand
GTCGAGGATCTGGTCTGACTGCCTGCCGGTGCGCTGCTGGCCTTGGGGCGACACGGCCTGACTTGCCGCGCCGGCGGACTGCTGCGACCGGGACGCATCCTGGTTGAATGTCTGCGCGTGAGCTGCCAGCGGCAGCAGGCCGAGAAACACCGAGATCAAAACACGACGCAAGCTAAAGGACATGCAGATTTTTCCGGAAAGAGACAAGAAAGGAAAAGCGGATCGGTAAAAAAAGCTAACGGGATCATAGCGTTTTTCGCCTTGGGCGTCTATGAGGAGGGGCACCGAGTTTGGAGGGTCCCACCCTCACCCCGGCCCTCTCCCGCCCCGGCGGGAGAGGGAGTCTCGAGGCCGTTCAGGCACGCTACCGCCCTGCAAAGCACTTTCGTGTTTCGCATAGGGTACGCACAACAACTACTTACGCCGGTCGGGCGATATCTGCCACGATTTGCGCTATCTCAGAAGCAGATTCCTCGCTGCGCCCCGAAGGAAGTCCTCTTGGGGGACGCTCGGAATGACAATGCTGGTAACTCCTGAATGAGCTGCCTTGGAGATTCGCTTACGCGGCGCGGGTGATCCAATCGCGGCTGACCGCGACCTTGTTCGCCTTGCCCAACAATTCCAACAGCACGATGACGCGCTTGTCGCCATCCTGCTCGGTAAATATGCCTTCCATGCCGGCGAGCGGGCCGTCCACCAGCTTGACCGTCTCCCCTGCCTCAAACAGGGGGCGCTTGTCCTCGTGCAAGCCTGAGGCCGCGTCCTCGCGCTGGCGTAATGCATCCATCACCGCGTCCGGCACCACCGCCGGCTGCCCGCCGAAGCGCACCAGGCCGACCGCGCCGCGGGTGGAGCGCACGGTGGCGGTACTGCGCTGCAGTGTATCGACACGGATGAAGATGTAGCGCGGGAACAGCACTTCGACCGCATCGATCCATTGCCCGCGCCGGCGCTGCCGGATGCGGATGCGCGGCAGATAGGTATGAAAGCCCTGGCGCAGCAGGTTTTCTTCCGCCACCGCCTCCTGCCGCGGCTTGCAGCACACGGCGTACCAGCGCTCGATGCCCGCATGTTCCATCACCGATTTTCCGTCTGCCGCTCGGGCGGCGCAGCAGTCTGGATGCGGCGATTGTTCAGGTCGCCGCGCAGTTGCTCGATTTCCGCCTCCAGCGCTTCGTATTCGGCGACCTTGCGCTTGAGGAAGTCCATGGTGATGCGGGTCTTCTCTTCCAACCCCGCCGGCGTGAGCAGATAGGCGTATTGCGCCTTGTCCGGGTTCCTGCGGAAATTGCCGAACTTGACCAGACCCCTGTCCATCAGCGCCTTCAGGCAGTAATTGGCCTTGCCCAAGCTCACGCCCATGGCCTGCGCCAAATCGCGCTGGCTCATCTGCGGCTGGTCTTGCAGCAGCTTGAGCAGTTGAAGGCGTTGCGGGTCGGTAAGCACGGGCATGCGCGGCGATTCCCAGTGTAAGTCCGATTGCGTTCAAAAATAGGCAATGGATTGTACACAGCAGAGGGGGCGAGTGCAAATCAAGGCGGTGGGGGGCGCGGCTTCGACTGCAGCATTGTCGAAGCGATGCCCGCATCTAGCATCGTCAAAATGGATGACCGAGCTTGCCCCTCGCCTTGGCACTTTCCCCGGTGGCGGGGCGACGGCGAGATTCTCAAGCGCAATTGTCACTCCGCGCCCTGCATGGAATCTGCTTTTGAATCGAACAAGAAGCGGATTCCTCGGCCTTCGCCCCGAAGGTCTCGATCCCGCTCGACGGGAAAGTCCCCTTGGGGGATGGCCTCGGAATGACAAGCAGTTTTTGGCCGGTTTCCTAGAACTTGGCGAACTCGCCGCCGGCGATCTCCAGCGCTTCGAATTCGCGGTCGGCGCGCGCTATCAGTCCCGCGATTTCGGCGTTGCCGATGAGGTGCTCGTCCGAGCTGTATTCGCGCTCGAGTTGGTGCGGGGTGCGTTTGTCCCACCAGGGCAGGATCTTGTAATAGTCGCCCTGCTCTTCCACCCGCAGCAGCTCTTCTTCCGACACCAGGATTTCCGCGAGCTTCTCTCCCGGCAGCATGCCGATGATTTTGTAGTCGAGCTTCTTGCCCGCGACCTCGCACAGCACCGCGGCCATGTCGGTCACGCGCGCGGCCGGCGCCTTGCGCACAAAAATCTCGCCGCCCTCGGCGCGCTCGGCGGCGTAGAGCACCAGGTCGATGGCGTCGTTGAGCGTGAGCAGGAAGCGCGTCATGCGCTCGTCGGTAATGGTAATCTGCTGGTTCAGCTGCAGCTGGCGCCGGAAATGCGGGACCACTGAGCCGCGCGAGCGCAGCACATTGCCGTAGCGCACCGCGGCGAAGCGCGTGCCATGATTGGCGCGCGACTGGTTGGCCTTGATCACGAGGCGCTCCTGCAGCGCCTTGGTCATCCCCATCACGTTGACCGGCTTCACCGCCTTGTCCGTACTGATCATGACGAAGGCCTCGAGGCGGTGGCGCATCGCCGCTTCGATCAGGTTGTTGGCGCCGAGCACGTTGGTGCGCACCGCCTCCATCGGATGCTGCTCGCAGGCTGGTACCTGCTTCAGCGCTGCCGCGTGAAAAATGATGTGCGCGCCGCTCATGGCCTCGTCGAGCTGCGCCGGGCTGCGCACGTCGCCGATGATGAAGGCGAGGTCCGGGCGCTGCTGGTAGAACACGCGCATGTCGTATTGCTTCTTCTCGTCGCGCGAGAGCACGCGCACCTCGCGCGCGCCGAGTTCGAGGAGTCGGCGCACGACAAAATTGCCGAACGAACCGGTGCCGCCGGTGACTAACACGGTCTTTTCAGCGTAGGGATTGGTGGGCATGGGCGGTGGCCGGAGTTGGAGACGATTGGATTCTAGCGAATTTCGATCGCGTCGCGCAGATTCGTTGGCGTGCACTGATTTTGTTGGAGGGGCGCCCTCGCCCCGATCGGTGCCAAATCGAAGTGCGGTCGGCCCGAAGGCGGACCTGCTACAGTTCGCGCCCGGCCTCATGCAGTGTCTTTTGCACCGGCGCCAGCAGGTATTGCAGCACGGTACGCGTGCCGAGCTTGATCTCGGCGTTGACCTGCATGCCCGGCGACAGGCGGTAGCGCTTGCCCTGGGCTTGCAGGAAGGGATCGGGGAATTCGACCAAGGCGCGGAAGCCCGAAGCGGGCTGGTCCTGGATGCCGGCGCCGCGCGCGCTCTTCTGCTCGCCCGGCTCGCTCGCGTCCGGGCTGATTTGTTTGACGCGGCCGTCCATTGTCCCGTATTGCTGGAACGGATAGGCGGTGAGTTTCAGTCTGGCGGTCTGGCCGGCCTGCACCTGCCCCGCATCCAGGTGCGCCACCCACACTTCGGCCAGCATCGCGTCGCCGGCCGGCACCAGCGTCATCACCACCGTGCCAGGCGCGACCACGCTGCCCAGCGTATGCGTGGCGAGGTCCTTCACTGTCCCGTCCTGCGGCGCTTTCAGTTCGAGTAGGGCCTGACGGCGCGCCTGTTTGTCCCAGTCCTGGCGCAGCTTGTGCAATTGCCCCTCCGCATCCACCCTTTCGTTCTGCAATTGCTGCTGATAGCTCGAGGTAATCTGGGCAATGCGCTTGTTGACCTGGCTGATGGTCGCCTTCAGGCTGGCGATGTTGAATTGCTGCGCGCGCAGGTCCTGCTCCTTCTCGATGCGATCGCGCTGTTTCTCCAAATGCATCAGCTTGCCGGCGAAGCCATCCTTGACCAGTTGATCGTAGGCCGCCTCCTGCTGCTGGAACAGCGGAATGGTTTTTTGCAGCTTGGCTTCGACTTCGCCCGCGCTGCTCAGATCCTGTTCGGCCTTGGCCAGCATCGCCCGCTCGATTTCGAGCGCGCCCAGGTGCGCCTGGCGGTGCGCATTGAGCTGCGCCTCGACTTGCGCCGCCAACTCGGGCGGATCGTCGGCGAGCCGCCGCCAGGGCACGCCGCCCAGCTCGGCGTCGATGCGCCGCAGCTGCAGGCGCTTGAGTTTCAGCTCGTTCTGCAGCTGGCGGCTGTCGGCGTCGGAGGCGCGCGCGTCCATGCGCGCAAGCACCTGGCCCGCTTTCACCTGCGCACCTTCGGCCACGAGAATCTCCGTGATCACACCGGACTCGCTCGGCTGCACGATCTGCAGATAGCCCTGGGGGATGATTTTTCCCGGCGCGACCGCGATGATGTCCAGCGGCGCCAGATAGGCCCAGAGCAGCAGGGCGCCCACCAACGCCAGTCCGGCGTAGAGCACCGCGCGCGGCAGCGGCGCAGGCTCGGCGTCGCGGAATTGCAGGAAATCAGAACCGAATCGGGGTGAGCTAGTCATGATCGAAACCTGTCGCTGTTCCAGTTTCCCGTCTACGAAACCGCGATCGTCGTGTAGCCTTCGTTGATACCGCGCATAGGCTGGAGCGCGTTGCCTCCGATCGCCGCCATGCCGGAGGTCTGTCCGAATACGCCTGCGGATCCGAATCCGCCATCGCCTGCAGGGCCGGCGCCAACGAGCGCAAACAGATTCCTCTGCGCTGCGGAACCACTTGCCATTTGCGAGCCCGGTTCAATACCGGGATGATCGGCGAGCCACGAGGCGATGTTTTCGTAGCGCTGCGCGATTTCCTCAGGCGTGAGCGCTTCGGCGGGTTGCGCCTCAGGCATGTCATCTTGCGGAATTAGCGGCGCGAACTCTTCCATCGGCGGCGGCGAAACGTCTTCGGTGTCCGCAGGCGCCGTGCCCTCGCGCGCGCCGGCGTTCGCCCGAGCGCGTGGCCCCAGCCAATCGTCCAGCCACGCCTGCATGCTCGGCTGCGCCGGACGCAGAGGGCTGAATAGCGAATCGGCGCCGGACGAAAATCCGGCCGGCCCGCTTCCCGGCTGAGCCGACGACAGATCGAGAGGCTTGGCCTCACTGCGCGGCGTTGGCGCGGACAGCGCATCGAATTGACCCGATTGCGATAGTGCCGAGAGCAAAGCGTTCTGCATGCCCTGCGTGGCGCCTATCAGCAAACCCTCCGTCTTGCTTGCGCTGTCGTCTGGGGCAGGAATAGGCGGCATCGCGCCCGGGCGCGGAAGCTCCGTTGCGGGCGTGCCTCCTGCCAAATTTGAGGATATCCCAGCGTCGAACGCGGTTCCTGCTGCGGCACCGATCGGCATAGAAGCCGCGGGTGGCGCTATACCCGCGCGAATATCGGCTACCTGGTCGCGCAGCGCGTCGATCGCCGCCGCATCGTAATGCACGACATCCTTCGCCAAGCTCGCACCCGCTTCTGTCAGACTCGCTGCGCCGATTCTTGGCGACTCTGAACTGGCGATGATCGGCGCACTGCTTTCCTCCGGTGCCTGGTTGCCACCGACCGCGTCGCCCGCTGAATCGCTCTGCGCCATGGGCACGGCGCGAGCTTCCAGCATGGCGCCATCCCAGATCGTGCCGTCGGCGAACAGGATACGTTCGAGCGCACTGCCGTCCTGCGCTTGCCACTGGATATCGAGCCGATCGCCGATGCCTATGGCGAGCGTCAGCAGGCCGGGGCTGCTGCGCACGCTTAGATTCTCAGGCGCGATGCCATTGCCCAGCACGACGGTATCGACATTCTCCGGCGTCGCGTCTTGATCCACAATGGAATCGAATCCAGATCCAAAGCCGAAATAGTAAACATCGTCACCAGCGCCGCCAACCATGATGTCGTCGCCGGAACTCGCGTGGAAGCGGTCCGCTACGCTGGTTCCAAAAATCCGCTCGTCGCTCTCGCTTCCGTACAAATCGAATCCGCGGCCGATCAATTGCGCCTGGGACAGCACCGTCCCATCCGCGAACTCGTAACGGTCGATCGCGCCAACGGCGCTGGCGTTGTCGGGATCGAAGCCATCGACATAGACCGCGTCGCCAGTGTCGCCTATGCGTATCAGCAGAGCGCCCGCGACGCCCAGCGTCAGCGACCCGGGATCGATGCCTTGCCCGAACGCCAGCGTGTCCGCGCCTTGCGTGCCGCTGTCAAAGACTACATCGACGCCGTCGCCCGGATTAAAGACGTAGCGGTCACTTCCATCGCCGCCGTCGAGGACGTCATTGCCAGTGCCGCCGCTGAGCACGTCCTTGCGTGAACCGCCGATTAAGAAATCATCACCGTCCCTGGCGTCGAGTGTGTTCTCGGCTGCCTCGTTGCCAATGAGGTAATCGCTGTCGCCGAGTCCGAGGTATTGCGGAGCCAGCTGCGAGAGTGGAAGAATCTCGTCATCGTAGTTCTCGACCTGCTGGGGCTCGTCGGAGCCAGGAAGATATTCGATGTGGTATCCGACCATATGCCGGAGAGTCAGTCCCGTCAAACTTGCGAAATCAGCGGAACCAAGAACGATTTCATCGCCGCGGTCTCCATACGCGATGCGATATCGATCTCCCTCGACATACAACCGGATGCTGTCTCGAGAAATCGGCTCCAGCGGCCGTTCGGAGAGCCAATCGGAGTACTCCAGAGAAAACAGCACGAGTTGATTGGACCCGAGTTGGTCCTCAACCGTGGTTCGGCCCGCCCCGAGTCGAAACTGATAGACGTCGTCGCCCGCGCCACCCTGAACGACGTCGTCCTGATATGCCTCGAGGTAGTCGTTGCCTGCACCTCCGAGCATGGTATCGGCGCCAGCGTTGCCGATCAGGACATCGTCCCCATCGCCACCGTCCAGATAGTCGTCGCCGCTACCGCCAATCAGTGAATCGTTGCCCGCTTCGCCGTAGAATTCATTGGCCCCGGAGCCGCTTGTGCGGATCTGATCGTTTCCGTCGCCGCCGTAAGCAAGATTGTCGCCCGACCCGCAGGAAATCTTGTCGTCACCCGCCCCGCCAAGAAATATATCGTCCCCAGACGTGCTGTTCAAAGTGTCGTTTCCGTCGCCTCCATCCAGGACGTCGCGGTCCGATGGCAAAAAATCGCCGTACCGGCCACCCGCAAGGATAGTGTCGTTCCCGGCGCCGCCGAGCATAAGGTCGGACCCTCTGCCGCCGACTATGAAATCGTTGCCCTCTCCACCGGATATCCAGTCATCCCCGCCTTGGCCCCAGATCTCGTCGCCGCCTGTCCCGCCAAACAGGACATCGTCGTCACCCTCCGCGAGCTCGCGCGGAAAGTTTCCATAGGGGTAATATGGAAAATCAGGCTCCTGGGCCACCTGATCGCGCGGTACGGGCCCGGTACGTTCGAATGTGGAATCGCCCAGGATGACATCGCGCCCGCCGCGACCTGCGATAAAATCTCTTCCCAAACCACCGAACAAATTGTCCAAGTAATTTGACCCGACCAGGGTATCGTCACCCAACCCTCCGGACAGTGTCAGGCCAACATTCCCCTCCCATTCTTCCCCGATCCCAAGTTCGATCAGGTCTTGCGATAGTTCGACTACTTCATCGGCATACAGCCTGTCATTGCCGTCACCGCCTTCGAACCTGCTCTCGATATTGGGTTCCTGATTCGCATCCAATAACGTGAATCCACCTTCGATCACATCGTCGCCGTCGCCGCCGTCCAGGTAGTCGTCGGACCCGCCCGCCCGTATCCAATCATCGCCTCCCATGGCCAGCACGACGTCTCTGCCCTCGCCAGTGGAGATGAAATCGTTTCCTTCGCTTCCCCAGAGGTTATCCCACGCTCCCACGGCGGAACGCCCCAGATCGACAACCCTATTGCCCAAATCGTCGTAGTTATAGTAAAAATTGCCCGACTCCTCGAGAATTTGAATCGGCCAAAGATCGCCGTAAATTTCGCGGGCCGCGATAGGATTGTCGCGGCGTTCCTGCAGATTGATCCCGAGATCTCCGTCCTGGTAGTCATCGATGACTAACTGCGTGCCGTCCGGCAGCGTCGCTGTCAGAGGAGAGTTGCGTGTAATCTCAACTATGCCGCCGCCCGCGAGCGACCCGCGCCAGGTGTTGGCTACCCCGGCTACTGCAAATGCGGACAATGCCAGGACTGTCCGTTGGCCGCCGGCGTCTTCGTAGACGATGGTATTGCGCCCTTCGTGATCGAGGATGGAGTCCTTGCCGTCGCTGGCGCGGATGATATAGGTATCGTTACCGGCGCCGCCCTGCAACACGTCGTTGTCCCTGCCCCCGTCCAGGGTATCGTCGTCCGCACCTCCGATGAGCGTATCGACACCCTTGCCGCCGACCAGCTTGTCGTCGCCCGCATCTCCGCGGAGCGTATCGACCGAGTCGCCGCCTTCGAGATAGTCGTCTCCTCCGCCCCCGGTGAGCGTATCTATTCCCTTGCCGCCATACAGGCGATCGGCATAGTTTCCGCCTTGCAGGCTGTCGCCCTGATCGCTGGCGAAGCTGATGCGGATGGGGTCGATTTGTTGCAGCGTATTGCCACCCACCACACGGATGCTGTAGTCCTGGCCCTGCGCGTCCTTAAGCGCCTTGTCGGTGAAGAGGTAACTCGCGACACCATTATCCTTGCGCAGGATCGGAACGCCGTCGGCGATATCGTTGAGGTTCTTTTGGTTCTTCCAGCTCAGGAATTGGGCGCGGTCCTGCAGCCACGCCGAGGTGATCGTCCCCAGCCCTGTCGTGGAATCGTAGAGGTCGAGCTCTGCGTTCCGGTTGAATTGCGCGTAGTCGGTTCCCACGATCGCGAATGGGTTCAACTGCTGCAGCGCGTAGCGATAGGCGATTCCGTCGGTGTCGTCCGTCGCAAGGCCAGCCGGATTGAGCGCGTCGATCAGGGATGCGACGCTATAGGGCCGGCCGCCGGTGCCCACAAACGCGTTGAAGCCGGCACTGTTCTTCAGCTCATCGATGTTCTTGTAGAGTTCGTCGCGGGCGGCCAGGTCGTCGCGGAAGCTTGGCAGGGTGGTTTGAATGCCCGAACCCAGAAATATCCGGCGCACGATATCGAGGGTTGCTTCGTAGCCATTCTTTGCACCATTCGTCGCATCACGGACGATCTTGTTGAACGTGTCGAGAGACAGGTCCGGCGACATCTGCCCAAGCAAGTCGTAGATCGCCAGCGCATCGGTGGAATTGGCAATCGAATGATTGTCCGCGAGCACCCCAGGCTCGATCGCGAGCTTCTGTATCAAGCCGAACTTGTAGCCGAAACCAGCCGCAAGCGTCAGCCCTTCCTCGGCGACAATGTTGGTGCTCCTGGCGCCAAGATCGATGCCGCGGTCGCTCAGGAACTTCTTCGCGGCCTTGTACACCGACCCGCCCAGCCCGGCGCCGTTATAGGTGTAGATGTGATCGACGCGATCGGGGAACAACAATGCGCCGAATACCTGCGCCAGATGCCCGCCCAGGCTGTGGCCGGTTACATCGATCACGGCGTTCGGATCGAGGCGCCCGAGGCCGGTGTCGAGTTTTACCTTTGCCGCCAAACCCGCTGCAGTCTGCTGGAATTCCTTGGAGCCTCGAAGATACGCGGCGCCATAGCCATCGTACTTTCGGTTGGTGACCGCGGCGAGCAATTCGATTTCCGCCTGGGAATATTCGACCGCTGCTCCGCGCGGCGTAGTCAAGCGCTTGTAGTATCGATACAGCGATACCGACTGCGCCGCCGCCTGGCCCTGCGCCACGATTCCAAACAGGTCGGCGCCTATGATGTCCAGTAGTCCGGCCGTGCCGCGGATGGCGAGTGTGTATTTGCCGGGCTCAGAGCGACTTTCAAATAGGGCAGCCTCGAAACCAGTGGAGGTGTCGGAGGTGAAGCTGAGGAGGGTGTAGCCTTGGGAGCCGGCGAAGGTGGCAGCCTGGTTGCTTGTGAAGTCTGCATCTCCCTCCGCTCGGATCCTGTCTTTGACTGAATTGTCTAGATAGACAGTTGATCCGCTATCGCTATCAAAGTTCGCGTAGACAGCTTGCGCAAGCAGTGCGTTCTGAAATAAGGCTTTCGCGCTATCCATATCATTTCCCGTCGGGGTAAGTTCTATATTGGCCTAATCGTTCCCACATAAAATTTCTTGTATTCGGAGCGGTCCCGCTCGCAATATCCACCTGACCCTAAGATCGGCGAAACGTAGCGCTGTAACCAATTTCCTCTCGAATAGATTTCAGTGCGTGTCGCCATGATTTCATTGGTCTGTAAGTCGAGAATGGAGTCAATATTTCGCACAAGCCCAAAATCCATCCGCCCCTCACCAATACGTGGCGCCTCCTTGTATGCGTATCTACTTAATGGACGATCAATCTTTTCATTCTTGACTTTGCCGTCATCTCCGAGCGTTGCGCGAATGTATTCAGTACTGACACTGTGGCCAGCGCGAGGGTCTCGAACTGGCTTGGCGATCTCGACGTATTTGTAGCCGTAAAGCTTAAAATACTCTTCATACACTCCACCTCCCAGGCTCAAAAAACCCTCCACCCCATCTACCGAGCGGTAGATCCTGATGCCGCCTTCCTTTTCGCAGTAGTGGGCGAGCGCGACTTTGCCTGGAATGATGTCCCAGGTCGGGATCAGAACGAAAACTGCAATGACGAGCGCTCTCCAGGCGCCCTTCACCAGCGATGCAATGCCAACCGCAATCGCGATGTAGGCGAGGAGTATCCCCAGGACGACCAATCCGGTCATGGTGCGCTCGGATGTTCGACGGGGCCGGTGGGCGCACCGATGGTGACGATCTCATCCACCTCCAAACCCTGCGGCAACTGATGCGTGATATAGAGCATGGTCACCCGTCCCCTGAGCTGATTGATGGTGCGCGCGAACTGCTCCGCGACGGGGCGGTCCAGATTACTGGCGGCTTCGTCGAAGATGAGGATCTTCGGCCGTTTGAGCAGCGCCCGCGCGATGGCGAGGCGCTGTTTCTGTCCGCCCGACAGGCCGGCGCCGTGCTCGCCGATGCGGGTCTGATAGCCTTCGGGGAGCCGGTCTATGGTGTCGTGGATTTCGGCCCACTTGCAGGCCTGCATCAGCTGTTCGAACGTCGCGTTCGGATTGGCGACGATCAGGTTGTCGTAGATGGTGCCCGAAAAAAGCACGGTTTCCTGCGGCACCACGCCGAAGTAGTTGCGCAATTCGTTCGCGGGCAGGTGCCGGATGTCGCGTCCGTCGATGCGTATCTGGCCTTCGGTCGGCAGATAAAAGCCCTGCAACAGCTTGGCCAGCGTGCTCTTGCCGCTGCCCGACGGGCCCATGAGGGCAACGCAGGCACCCGGGCGCAGCGCGGCATCCAGGTGGCGGAACAGGTAAGGCAGACTGTCGCCATAACGGAAACTCATGTCGACGATCTCTATCGCACCCGCCCCGCCGCCCTCGCGCGCGGGAACGACCGAATAGGGCTCCACCGGCGCATTCATGATGTCGCCCAGGCGCTTGACCGCGATGGCCGACTGCTGGAATTCCTGCCACAGACCAACGAGACGCAGCAGCGGCTGCGACATGCGTCCGGCGAACATCTGGAACGCGACCAGCATGCCGATGGTGAAGCCTTCGTTGTTCATCACGATCGACGCGCCGACGATCAGGACCAGCAGGGTCAGGAGCTGCTCCAGCGCATTCGCTGCGGCGTAGTAGGTATTGCTCAGCTGGCGCGTGTCGAAGCCCGCGCGCAGGTAGCTCGACAGGTATTCGCCGTAGCGGGTTTTGAGCTGCGGCTCCATCTGCAGCGATTTCACCGTTTCCATGCCGGCGATGTATTCGGTGACGAAGGCCTGGTTGCGCGCGCCGAGCAGGAACTGCTGATTCACGCGCTTGCGGATCTGCGGCACCACGGCGATGCTGAGCAGAATGATTGCGGCAAGAATGGCCAGCGTGATCAGCGACAGAATCCAGCTGTAGTAGAACATCACCGCCAGGAAGATCAGCAGGAACGGCAGATCGAGCAGCAGCGTCACCGCGGCGCCGGCGACGAATTCGCGTATGGTCTCGACCCCGTGCAGCCGCGCGACCACCACGCCGGTCGGCCGGTAGTCGTAGTAGCGCGGCGGCAGCTTGAGCAGATGATCGAATACCTGGGCGCCGAGCACGGCGTCCACGCGCGTGCCGGTGTGTAAAACAAGATACTGCCGGATCCAGCTCATGCCGGCGTTGAACAGCAAAAACAGGCCAAGCGCGATGCCGATAACCGTCAACGTGTTCAAGCTTTGATGCACGATCACCTTGTCCAGCACCACCTGCGTGAACAGCGGCGTCGCCAGCGCTACAAGCTGAATCGCCAGCGACGCCAGCAGCACGTCGCGCCAGATGCGCTTGTGCTTGAGCAGCTCGGGGATGAACCAGGAAAAGCCGAACGCGCCATCCTGTCCTGCAGCGCCGTCCGCATCGTGCAGAGGCGCAGGCTGCGGGTTAAACAGTATCAGCTCGCCCGCGTAGCGCAGTTTGAAATCCGCCGCGCTGAGCGCTGCACCCTCTGCTGCACCCGGCTCGAACATGACGATGCTCTCTACGTCGGCCTTGACCACCAGTCCCAGCGCGTGCGCGCCGGGTTCACCGGATTTCCCGGCGCCGCTTTCGGATGATTTGAGCAGGACCAGACAGGGCAAGGGTACGCGTTGAATGTCGTTCGCCGCACGCGCATGCCGCTGCGCCTTGAAACCCAATGCCGCAACGGCATCGAGCAGCGTCGCGGCAGAATATGGAGGCGGGAACTGTTGTGCTACGAGCTCCGGCGCAAAAGGAACGCGCTGGAGCCGGCTGATGGCGCCCAAAGCCCAGACAAAATGCACGCTAGCCAACGGCACGTCGAGCGACATGGGCGCCCTCTTACAAGTTTGCGGCCAGAACTCGTATGCGGGAACGCTAGCAAGAAAAATACTCGGCGACAATCATCCGTTCGGCCGAGTTTCAAGAATCTGGATTAAGACAGGTGGTGAAGGGCTGGATTATGCAGATGAATTGCGACCGTAATCGCACGGGCGGCGAATTCGCGCGGAAGCCCGGAATTCGTATTCCTGGCTCTCAGCTATCACTACGCATGCAATCCGCCAAACTGAATTCCCAGCCCGGCATCGCGAGGCCGAACTCGCGCTGCAGTTTGGCGTGCGACAGCACCGAGTAGCGGGGTCGTGGCGCGGGCAACGGGTATTGCTCAGTCGCGATCGGTTTGAGCGCGGGCAGGTGCGCGAGGGCGAAAGTAGACTCGCCGGACCGCGCGCTCGCGGCGTTTGCAAGTATCGCCGTGGCGAATCCGTGCCAGGAGGTTTGTCCTGCCGCGCTGAGGTTGTAGATGCCGCGCTTCCCGGCGCAGGTATCGCGAAAGCCGGGCTGGCCGTAGCCAATGCTGGTGAGGATAGCGCCGGCGGCCGCGGCAATCGCGCGGCTCCAGGTCGGCGCGCCGATCTGGTCATCGACGATGGCGAGTTCCTCGCGCTCGCGCGCAAGGCGCAGGACGGTCAGCAGGAAATTCCTGCCGCGCATGCCGTAGACCCAGCTCGTGCGCAAGATCAGGTGCGGCGCGCCCACCGCCTGGATCGCATGTTCGCCGGCGAGCTTGGTCCTGCCGTAGGCATTGATGGGCCGCGGTTCATCGTCCTCTGTGTACGGCGCGTTCTTCGAACCGTCGAATACGTAGTCGGTAGAGAAATGAATCAGCGCAGCGCCGAGGCGCTTTGCCTCCTCGGCGAGAATGCCGGGGGCGACTGCGTTGACGGCCAGTGCGAGATCGGGCTCGGATTCGGCCTTGTCGACCGCCGTATAGGCCGCAGCGTTGACGATCAGGTCAGGCTTGGATTCGCGCAGCCCGCGGCGGATTGCGTCCGGGTCCGCCAGGTCCATGTCGCCACGGCCCACGCCGATGACCTGCCCCAGCGCGGCGAGGCGGCGCAGCAGTTCGAAGCCGACCTGCCCGTCCTTGCCGGTGACGAGGATACGGCTCAATCGAAGACCTCGGCCTCCGACAGGCGCTTGCCGGCCTTGTCTTTGGCCGCCAGGATAGGTTCGCCCGCGAGGGGCCACTCAATGGCCAGCTCCGGATCGTTCCAGAGCAGGGTGCGCTCATGCTCCGGCGCCCAGTAGTCGGTGGTCTTGTACAGAAATTCGGCGCTGTCGGAGAGCACGCAAAAGCCGTGCGCCAGCCCCTCCGGAATCCAGACCATACTCTTGTTTTCGGCGGACAGACGATGACCTTCCCACTTACCGAATGTCGGCGAGCTGCGGCGCAGGTCCACGATCACGTCGTATATCTCGCCCGCGACGACGCGCACCAGCTTGCCTTGGGGCTGCCGTATCTGGTAATGCAATCCGCGCAGAGTGTTCCGTACCGAGCGCGAGTGATTGTCCTGCACGAACTTCGGCGCAAGACCAGTCGCGTCGGCGAATGCACGCTCGTTATAGCTTTCGAAAAAGAAACCGCGCTCGTCGCCGAATACCTTGGGTTCGATCAGCAGGACCCCGGCGATCTTGGTCGACGTTACGCGCATCAAAAAACCCGATCCTGCAACACGCTCAGCAGATACTGACCATAGCCGTTGTTGCGCATCGGCGCGGCCAATCGCTCGAGCTGCGCGGCGTCGATGTAGCCGAGGCGGTAGGCGATCTCCTCGACGCAGGCGATCTTGAGACCCTGGCGCTTTTCGATGATCTGGATGAAGGTCGAGGCTTCGAGCAGGGACTCGTGCGTGCCGGTATCGAGCCAGGCGGTGCCGCGGCCCATGACCTCCACGTTCAGCTGCCCCTGCTCCAGATAGCGGCGGTTCAGATCGGTGATTTCGAGCTCGCCGCGTGCCGAGGGTTTGAGCGCACGCGCCAGCTCGACCACCTGGGCGTCGTAGAAGTACAGGCCGGTCACGGCGTAGCGCGACTTCGGCTGTTTCGGCTTTTCCTCGATCGACAGCACCTTGCGCGTCGCGTCGAACTCGACCACGCCGTAGCGCTCAGGGTCCTGCACTGCATAGGCAAAGGCTGTCGCGCCGACCGTGCGCTCGACGGCCGCACGCAAATTGGCCACCAAATCGGTGCCGTGGAAAATATTGTCGCCAAGGATCAGCGCCGAACGCTCGCCGCCGATGAAATCGGCGCCGATGATGAAAGCCTGCGCGATGCCCTCCGGCGCCGGCTGCACTGCGTACGACAGCTGAATCCCCCATTGCGAGCCGTCGCCGAGCAACTGCCTAAAGCGCGGCGTGTCCTCGGGCGTGGAGATCACCAGGAAGTCGCGTATCCCCGCCAGCATCAATGTCGATAGCGGATAGTAGATCATCGGCTTGTCGTAAATCGGCAGCAGCTGCTTGGACACGGCGTGCGTCACCGGATACAGGCGCGTGCCGGAGCCGCCGGCGAGGATGATGCCCTTCATGCCGCCGCCTCCGTTGCTGAGTCTCGGTTCGACCCCGGGTGCTGTCGGCGTCCGGCGGCAATCGCGGCCGGTCGCATCCC
>JAAOZY010000144.1 GCA_012274205.1 Betaproteobacteria bacterium | reverse complement strand
GGGCGAGCAGGGTATTGCCGATCTTCGTGCCCAGGTGCAGAAACGTGCGCAGCGAAATTGACAAGTGGAAATGCTTCCCCGAAGATGCCTTGGCCGCCCAGGCGAGACGAGAGTAACCACGAAGCCGGCGGCGGTCAAATCGGGCGCCGCACCGGCACAGCCAAGCCGGTACCGGCACCATGTGCAGACGCATTCCTACTTTCAAATGGCGTAGCGGACACCCATGAAGACCATCATGACCCTTGCCGGCGAACTCGACGCGCGTAACACCAGCAGCCAGGCGCTGGTCGAAGATGCGCTCACGCGCATTGCCGATCCCGCGGGCGAAGGCGCGCGCGTGTTCCTGCGCACCCGGCGCGAGTCGGCGCTGGCCGAAGCCAGGGCAAGCGACGCGCTGCGCGCGCACGGCATCGTGCCCTCGCCGCTGGCGGGAATTCCGGTGTCGGTGAAGGACCTGTTCGACCTCGCGGGCGACATCACGCGGGCAGGCTCCAGGGTGCTCGCCGATGCCGCGCCGGCCAAGGCCGACGCGCTGGTGGTGCGGCGCCTGCGCGCGGCCGGCGCAATCATCATCGGGCGCACCAACATGGTCGAATTTGCCTTCTCCGGGCTGGGGCTCAATCCGCACTACGGCACGCCGAAGAATCCCTGGGACCGTGCCACCGGCCGCATCCCCGGCGGCTCCTCGTCCGGGGCGGCGGTTTCCGTGTCCGACGGCATGGCGGCGATGGGTTTGGGCACCGACACCGGCGGTTCCGTGCGCATCCCGGCCGCGCTGTGCGGCCTCACCGGCTTCAAGCCAAGCGCGAGGCGCATTCCTACGGACGGCACCTACCCGCTTTCGAGCAGCCTCGATTCGATCGGCCCGATCGCTCACAGTGTCGCCTGTTGTGCGCTGGTGGACAGCATACTTGCGGGCGCGCCGCCGCAGCCGCCGCAGGCGCTGCCGCTCAAGGGCCTGCGCCTGGGCGTGGTGCAGGATTATGTGCTCGAGGGCCTGGACAGCGCAGTTGCGGCGGCATTCGACCAGGCGCTGGGCCGCCTGTCGCGGGCCGGCGCGCGGGTGAGCGCGCTGCGCTTCGAGGCGCTGCGGCGCCTGCCGCAGATCAATCAGAAGGGCGGCCTGGTCGTTGCCGAGGCCTACGCGCTGCATCGCGAACTGATCGCGCGGCGCGGCGCCGACTACGATCCGCGCGTTGTTTCCCGTACCCTGCGTGGCGCCGACGTGAGCGCGGCCGACTACATCGACGTGCTGGCGCAGCGCGCGGCCATGATAGCCGAGAGCGCGCGCGTGGCGGCGCCCTGCGACGCGCTGCTGATGCCTACCGTGATGACGGTCGCGCCCGCGATCGCGCCGCTGGAGACGGACGAGCAGCTCTATGGCCGCAGCAATGCCGCGATGCTGCGCAACACCAGTGTGGTGAATTTCCTTGATGGCTGCGCCCTGTCCATACCTTGCCACGAGCCGGGCACGGCGCCGGTCGGCCTGATGATCGTGGGGCAGAGTGGCGAAGACCGGCGCCTGCTCGCAGTTGGCCTGGCGCTGGAGGAGGCCTTGCGCCGGTGAAGCCCGCGACCGGGATGCCGTCCTGAATCCGCCCGCGATTGACCGGCGCGCCGTGCTGCGCGCCAGTTCGCGCGCGGCGGCGAGCTACGCCGGCGCGGCGGTGCTTGCGCGCGAGGTGGAGTCGCGCATGCTCGAGCGCCTGCAGTACATCAAGCTTGCGCCGCAGCGCGTGCTCGATGCGGGCTGCGGCGACGGGGACGGCGCCAGGCGCCTGGCCGGGGCCTATCCGGAGGCGCAGCTGCTCGGGCTCGATTTTGCGTATCCGATGCTGCGCACCGCGGCTAGCCGCGCCAGCTGGCTGCGGCGCGCGCTCGCGCGCGATCGCGTGGATTGGCTATGCGCGGACCTTGCCGCGCTGCCGCTGGCGCCGGCGAGCGTGGATCTGGCCTGGTCCAATCTCGCGCTGCATTGCGCCGGCGATCCGCTGCCGGCGCTGAAGGAACTGCGGCGCGTGCTCAAGGTCGGGGGGCTGTTGATGTTCAGCTGCTACGGCCCCGACACGCTGAAGGAACTCAGAAGCGCATTTGCCGCCGGGGACGGCGCAGGCCATGTGCACGGCTTCATCGACATGCACGACCTTGGCGATATGCTTTCCGCCTGCGGCTATGCCGATCCGGTGATGGACATGGAGCTGATCACGCTCACCTATGCCGGGGCCGACGCGCTGCTCGCGGACCTGCGCGCGAGCGGACAGGCGAATGCGCTCGCCGCGCGCCGGCGCGGACTCACCGGCAAGGGCGTGTTCGGCGCGATGCGCACCGCGTACGAGGCATTGCGCCGCGACGGCAGCTTGCCTGCGAGCTTCGAAATCGTCTATGGTCACGCATGGAAGCCGCAACAACGCACCACCGACGACGGGCGCGCAATCGTGCAGATGGAATTGCAGCGCAGCAGGAAGGCGTGATTTGGATTATTGATTCGCCGATCAGCTGCAGAAACTTGATTAAGCCCTATGTTCGTGCTACGTTACCGGACTTTTTTTGCCGGACCCCGTCTTTAGAAGGAGCGGGGTTGCCTCAGCCGACGCTGGCTCGCGCCGGATTGATGCTCGAGGTCAAGAACAAGCCAGAAATGGCGCGCCCCGGCTGAATTCGCGCAGTAATTTGCATCGGTATGTGGCGCTGCAGCGGCGTCCGCCACCGGGGTTTTGAAGCTATGAGGAAATCATGAATCGCAAACTGGGACGACTGATCGGCGGCTTTGCGCTCGCGCTCTACGCGGGGCTGACATCTGCCGGGTACCAACTCAATTTTCAGCCGCCCGTGACCCGGATCGCGAGCGAAATTTACGATCTGCACATGCTGATGATGTACGTCATCCTGGTGATCTTCTGCCTCGTCTTCGGCGTGATGTTCTACTCCATCTACGCCCACCGCAAATCGGTCGGCCACAAGGCCGCGCAGTTCCACGAGAACACTACCGTGGAAATCATCTGGACCGTGATCCCGTTCCTGATCCTCGTCGGCATGGCCTGGCCGGCGACCAAGACCCTGATCGCGTTCAAGGACACGTCCAACCCCGACATCACGATCAAGGCCACGGGCTACCAGTGGAAATGGGGCTACGACTACATCAAGGGCGAGGGCGAGGGCATTGCGTTCCTGTCGGCGCTGTCCACGCCGCAGGACCAGATCCATAACCGCAAGCCCAAGGAAGAGAACTACCTGCTCGAAGTGGACAATCCGCTGGTGGTGCCGGTGGGCAAGAAGGTGCGCGTGCTCACCACCGCCAACGACGTGATCCACTCGTTCTGGGTGCCGGCCTTCGGCATCAAGCAGGACGCCATTCCGGGCTTCGTGCGCGACACCTGGTTCCGCGCCGACAAGGAAGGAACCTACCGCGGGCAGTGCGCCGAACTATGCGGCAAGGACCACGGATTCATGCCCATCGTGGTCGAAGTCGTATCCGAGGACAAATACAAGCAGTGGGTCGCCGACAAGAAGAAGCAGGCGAGCGCGGCCGCCGAGGATCCGAACAAGCAGTGGACGCTGGCGGAGCTGCAGGCCAGGGGCGAGAAGGTATACGCGGCCAACTGCGCCGCCTGCCACCAGGCGAGCGGCAAGGGCCTGCCGCCGGCATTCCCGGCCCTCGACGGCTCCAAAATCGCCACCGGCGACAAGGCGGCCCACATCGAACGCGTGCTCGACGGCAAGCCCGGCACCGCCATGGCCGCGTTCGGCAAGCAGCTTTCCGACACCGACATCGCCGCCGTCATCACCTATGAGCGCAACGGCTGGGGCAACAAAAAGGGCGACCTGGTGCAGCCGGCTGAAGTCAAAGCGGCAAGAAAGTAAGTGCGTCTAACAGTATTATCGTCAGGCGCGTGGCTTAGGGGAGCACGAGGGGAAGTATCCCCGCGGTCCGTAAGCTGCCCTGACGAATCGATTTCCAGGAGATACACATGAGCGCAGTCATCGATACCCACGGCCACGGTTACGCAGATCACGGCGGGCACGCGCACCACCCCTCCGGGCTGATGCGCTGGGTCACTACCACCAATCACAAGGACATCGGCACGATGTACCTGTGGTTCTCGTTCACGATGCTGTTGATCGGCGGGATGTTGGCGCTGACCATTCGCGCCGAACTGTTCGAGCCGGGCCTGCAGATCGTCAATCCGGAATTCTTCAACCAGCTCACCACCATGCACGGCCTGATCATGGTGTTCGGCGCGATCATGCCGGCCTTCGTCGGCTTTGCCAACTGGCAGATACCGATGATGATAGGCG
>JAAOZY010000143.1 GCA_012274205.1 Betaproteobacteria bacterium | reverse complement strand
CTGCCCACGCATACGCCGCTGTTTGTGTTCTTTCTCATCGGCGTCGTGCTCATCGTCGGCGCGCTGACCTTCATCCCGGCCCTGGCGCTGGGTCCGGTGGTCGAGCACCTCGTGCTGTACGGCATCAAGTAGTGCCGCCCAATAGTTTGTGTTTGCAGATTTCAGGAGTCAGTCCATGACAACCCAAGCCCTTTCGCCGAGCCCCGCGGTTTCCCGGGGGCTCGTCACCCCTAGCATCCTGCGGGAAGCACTCATAGATTCATTCGTGAAACTGCTGCCGCAGCATCAGTGGAGAAATCCGGTGATGTTCGTGGTGTACCTCGGCAGCCTTCTCACCACCGGTCTGTATTTCCAGGCGCTGGGCGGCCACGGGGAAGCACCCGCGGGCTTCATCCTGGCAGTGACCATCTGGCTGTGGTTTACCGTGCTGTTCGCGAACTTCGCCGAAGCCGTGGCCGAGGGCCGCAGCAAGGCGCAGGCCGCCGCGCTGCGCGGCGCCAAGCGCGACACCATGGCGAAGAAGCTCGATGCGCCGAAGAAAGGCGCAAACTGGGCGCTGGTCACCTCGGCCACGCTGCGCAAGGGAGATGTGTTCCTGGTCGAGGCCGGCGACTTCATTCCCGCCGACGGCGAGGTCGTCGAAGGCGTGGCCTCGGTGGACGAGTCGGCCATCACCGGCGAATCCGCGCCCGTGATCCGCGAGTCCGGCGGCGATTTCTGCTCGGTGACTGGCGGCACGCGCCTGCGTTCGGACTGGCTGGTGGTGCGGGTGACGGTCAACCAGGGCGAGGCTTTTCTCGACCGCATGATCGCCATGGTGGAAAGCGCCCGGCGGCAGAAGACCCCGAACGAGATCGCGCTGACGATCCTTCTGGTGAAAATGACGCTCGTATTCATGCTCGCCACCGTGACGCTGCTGCCGTTCTCGATCTACGGCGTGGAGCTCGCGAAAGCGGGCAATCCGGTGACCATCACCGTGCTGGTGGCACTCCTCGTTTGTCTGATTCCGACGACCATAGGCGGACTGCTCTCCGCCATCGGCCTGGCCGGCATCGGGCGCATGCTGCGCGCCAACGTCATCGCCACCTCGGGCCGCGCGGTCGAAGCGGCCGGCGATGTCGACGTGCTGCTGCTGGACAAGACCGGAACCATCACCCTGGGCAACCGCCAGGCCACCGCTTTCCTGCACGCGAGCGGCGTCACCGAGCACGATCTGGCCGACGCCGCCCAGCTCGCCTCGCTCGCCGACGAGACACCCGAAGGCCGCAGCATCATGGTGCTGGCCAAGCAGAAATTCAATCTGCGCGAGCGCGACGTTGCCGCCCTCGGCGCCAGCTTCGTGCCGTTTTCGGCACAGACGCGCATGAGCGGCGCCGACATCGGCGAGCGCCGCATACGCAAGGGCTCCGCCGACGCGATCCGCACCTGGGTGGAGGAGCAGCACGACCGCTTTCCCGCCGAAGTGCTGGTCATCATCGACAACGTCGCGCGCCGCGGCAGCACGCCGCTGGTGGTGGCCGAAGCCACCGCGGAACGCGTGCGCGTGCTCGGCGTGATCGAACTCAAGGACATCGTCAAGGGCGGCATCAAGGAGCGCTTTGCGCAGCTGCGCCGCATGGGTATACGCACCGTCATGATCACCGGGGACAACAAACTGACCGCCGCCGCCATCGCCGCAGAGGCGGGCGTCGACGACTTTCTCGCCGAAGCCACGCCCGAGGCCAAGCTGACGCTGATCCGCGAAACCCAGGCCCAGGGGCGCCTGGTGGCGATGACCGGTGACGGCACCAACGACGCGCCGGCGCTGGCGCAGGCCGACGTGGCGGTGGCGATGAACACCGGCACCCAGGCGGCGAAGGAAGCCGGCAACATGGTGGACCTCGACTCCAATCCGACCAAGCTGATCGAGATCGTCGAAATCGGCAAGCAGCTGCTGATCACGCGCGGCTCGCTCACCACGGTTTTCGATCGCCAACGACGTGGCCAAGTATTTCGCCATCATTCCGGCCGCGTTCGCGAGCACCTATCCGCAGCTGAACGCGCTCAATGTCATGGGACTGGCCAGCCCTGCGAGCGCCATCCTGTCGGCGGTCATATTCAATGCGCTGATCATCGTCGCGCTGATCCCGATCGCGCTCAAAGGTGTGCGCTACCGCGCGGTCGGTGCGGCGGTTCTGCTGCGCGACAACGTGTTGATCTTCGGCGTCGGCGGCGTAATTGCGCCATTCGTCGGCATCAAGCTGATCGACATGCTGATTGCCGGCCTGGGCCTGGCGTAAATCTTTACGGATTTTTTATCCGCCATGTCACATTTGATACCAAATTTTTACGCCGCCTTGCATAGACTGAATGCTGTCGAAAATGCAAGTAGAGGGGCAGCCATGAAAGATTTTCTCAGAGCGGCACTGGTGCTGGGCGTCCTGCTCGCATTGGGCTTGAGCGCACGCGTCGCGGCCTATGCGTACCTGCACGGCGATGCCACGCTCGTAGCGGGTCCGACGCCCATCGCGGCGGCGGACAGAGGCTGCGCTGTGCAGCAAGTCAAATTCCCGTGTTTGCAACACACCGATCCGAGGAGCTGATCATGTTTCGAGAACTTAGAGCCGCTGCGGTACTGTTCCTGGTACTGAGCATCGTTACCGGCATTGCCTACCCGCTGCTCGTCACGGGGGTCGCGCAAGTCGTGTTTCCGGCCGAGGCAAACGGCAGTCTGATCGTATCCGGCGGCAAGCCGGTTCAGGACGGCGCCCGCGGAGTAATGGACGGCACTCGCGAAGTAAAGGACGGCGCCAGCGCCGTGGGCTCGGAGCTGATCGGCCAGCCGTTCGCGGACCCGAAGCATTTCTGGAGCCGCCCGTCGGCGACCTCGCCCTATCCGTACAACGCAAGCGCCTCCAGCGGCTCCAACCAGGGTCCGCTGAATCCGGCGCTCACCGATGCCGTCACGGCACGCGTCAAGGCGCTGCGCGACGCCGATCCGGGCAACACCGCCGCGGTGCCCGCGGACCTGGTCACCGCTTCGGCCAGCGGACTCGATCCGCACATCAGCCCCGCCGCCGCGGAATACCAGGTCGCGCGCGTGGCCAAGGCGCGCGGCCTGGATGCCGAAAAGGTACGCGCGTTCGTCGCGCAGGCCACCGAAGGACGCCAACTCGGATTTCTGGGCGAGCCGCGCATCAATGTATTGCGTCTCAACCTGGCGCTGGACGCTCTGCCTTGAACGGCAGCTCAGGAAGGGATGTCGCTCCGCTGCCCGAAACCGGGAACTGAATCGTTCCCGCAGGAATCGGCTAAAGTTATGGCATGACGACTTCGAAGCGCACGCCGTATGTCCCCCGCCTCGCCTGACAAGCGTCCCGATCCGGACGCGCTGCTGGCGCGCGTGCAGCAGGACGAAGCGCGGCAGCGGCGCGGCAAGCTTAAGGTCTTTTTCGGCGCCAGCGCGGGCGTGGGCAAGACCTATGCCATGCTCGAGGCCGCGCGCAAGCGCCGCGCCGAGGGCGCGGACGTGGTGGTCGGCTACGTCGAACCGCATGGCCGCGACGAAACCGAGCGCCTGCTCGAAGGGCTAGAGCAGTTGCCGTTGCGCGTCGCCGAATACCGCGGCGCCAGCCTGCACGAGTTCGACCTCGATGCGGCGCTCGCGCGCAAGCCGGCGCTGGTGCTGGTGGACGAATTCGCGCATACCAATGTCGCCGGTTCGCGCCACGCCAAGCGCTGGCAGGACGTGGAGGAACTGCTCGCGGCGGGCATCGACGTCTATACCACGGTCAACGTGCAGCACATCGAAAGCCTCAATGACGTGGTCGCCCAGATCACCGGCGCGCGCATGCAGGAAACCGTGCCGGACAAGGTGTTCGATGAGGCCGACGAGATCGAGCTCATCGACATCACGCCGGACGAGCTGCTGCAGCGGCTGAAAGAAGGCAAGGTCTATCTGCCGGAGCGGGCGCAGCATGCGCTGGAACATTTTTTCCGCAAGGGCAATCTGATCGCGCTGCGCGAGCTCGCCATGCGCGCGGCCGCCGACCGCGTGGATGCGGAAATGCGCGAGTACCGCGACGAGCAGGGAATCCGCGACACCTGGGCCGCAGGCGAATGCCTGATGGTGTGCATCGGACCCGATGCGCAGGCGGAGAAGCTGGTGCGCGCCGGCAAGCGCATGGCCACTGCCCTGCATGCGCGCTGGCTGGTGGTCTATGTCGAAACGCCGGATCTTCTGCGCATGCGCGAAGCCGAGCGCAACCGGCGCATCGACGTGCTGCGGCTGGCCGAATCACTCGGCGCCGAAAGCGTCACGCTGGACGGACCGAGCGCATCCCGGGTATTGCTCGAGTACGCGAGAACGCGCAACGTCAACCGCATTCTGGCAGGCAAACCGAACCGGCGCGGCTGGCGCAGCTGGCTGCGGCCCTCGACCACCAGCCAGCTGGTAACCTACGCGCGCGACATGGACGTGTATGTGGCGAGCGGGGCGGACGCCGCCAGGGCGCGCCTGTCCCCGATGCTGGCGCGCAGCAGCGCCTATCTCGGCGTTGCGGCCGGGAAATCGGACAAGAGGCGCTGGCGCGGCTACGCCTGGGCAGCCGCTACCAGTGTTTTGTGCACCGCAATCTGCTGGGGGCTCAAAGCCTGGTTCGATCTGCCCAATCTGATCATGATCTACCTGCTCGGCGCGTCGATGATTGCCGCGCGCTTCGGCCGCGGGCCGGCAGTGATGTCGGCGATACTCAACGTCGCGGCATTCGATTTCTTTTTCGTGCCACCCTTCTTTTCGTTTGCCGTCTCCGACACGCAGTATCTGGTGACCTTCGCGATCATGCTTGCGGTGACGCTGATCATCGGCAACCTCACTGCCAGCGTGCGCCTGCAGGCGCGGGTCGCCGGCCATCGCGAGCGGCGCACGGCTTCGCTCTACGCCATGAGCCGCGAGCTGGCCGCCGCGCGCGGCGCCGAAAACCTGGCGCGGATAGCGGTGCGCCACACCAGCGAAGTGTTCGACAGCCAGGTCGCGGTGTTGTTGCCCGATGCGGACGGCCGCGTCCTGCATCCGCGCGGGGCCAGCCTGCCCGGCTCGCTGCACGGCGCCGACCTGAGCATCGCGCAGTGGGTATGCGATCATGGACAGAACGCGGGTCTGGGCACCGACACGCTGCCCGGCGGCGACGCGATTTATCTGCCGCTGAAAAACGCCGGGACCGCTGCCGCGGAGACCGGCGCCAGGCAGCAAGGCGGCGCGGCGCGGCCGCCTGCATTGGGCGTGCTGGCCCTGCTTCCCGCAAACCCGCGCCGCGTGCTGCTTCCCGAGCAACTGCATCTGCTGGAGACCTTCGCCGGCCAAATCGCGCTGGCACTGGAGCGCGTGCGTCTCGCCGATCAGGCGCAACAGGCCGAAATTCACGCCGGGAACGAGCGCATGCGCAATTCGCTGCTGTCGGCGATTTCGCATGACCTGCGCACTCCGCTCGCTGTTATCGCCGGATCGGCGAGCACCCTGGTCGAGGGCGCAGAGGCGCTCACCGGACCCAAACGCAAGGAAATGGCGCAGGCGATTTACGATCAAGCAAGGCAGATGACGCAACAGGTCAACAACATCCTCGACATGACGCGCTTCGAAATCGGCGCGCCGCAGCTGAATCTGCAGTGGCATCCGCTTGAAGAAATTGTCGGCGCCGTGCTCAACCGCATGCAGCCCGGCCTGCAGGGGCGCAAGGTGGCGGTGCAACTGCAGGAGGACCTGCCGCTGGCGAGGATCGACGGCGTGCTGATCGAGCGCGTGCTGTCCAACCTGATCGAGAACGCGGAGAAATATACGCCGCCCGGAACGCCGATCGAGATCGAGGCCTGGGCCGCGGACCGGGAGATCACCGTAAGCGTGGTCGATCGGGGTCCCGGCATCAAACCCGGCGACGAGGAACGGGTGTTCGAGAAATTTCACCGCGGCGTGGCAGAGGGCGCCATCGGCGGCGCCGGCCTGGGACTGACCATCTGCCGCGCCATCGTCGAAGCCCACGGCGGCCGCATCTGGGCGGAAAACCGCTTCGTCGGCGGAGCCATGTTCTGTTTCACCCTGCCCCTGAGCGATACACCGCCCACGGTCGAACGGGAACCGGAGGCGGCGGCATGAGCAGGGAGCAGGGGCCCCGCGAAGCGGGGATGCGACCGACCGCGATTGCCGCCGGACGCCGACAGTGGCCCGAGTGGAATTGCGACGACGGTACGGAGGCGGCGGCATGAGCAGGGAGCAGGGGCCGCCGAAGGGCGGAAGAGGGGCCCCGGCGCGAGCCGGGGATCTGACCCCGGAGGCGGCCGTGTGCGGCCGGCGGCCCCATGCGTCCGAATTCGGGTCGCATCCCCATCTTGCAGATTGGGCCCCTGCTCCGCCTCATCGGCCGCCCCGCGAAGCGGGGATGCGACCGACCGCGATTGCCGCCGGACGCCGACAGTGGCCCGAGTGGAATTGCGACGACGGTACGGAGGCGGCGGCATGAGCAGCACCGGGCACCTGATCCTTGTGATCGAGGACGAGCCGCAGATCCGGCACTTCCTGCGCACCACGCTGACGGCGGAGGGTTACCGCGTGATCGAGGCGGAGAACGGCGAGCGCGGGTTGCTCGAGGCCGCGACCCATAAACCTGATCTGGTGATGGTCGACCTCGGCCTGCCCGACCTCGACGGGGTCGAGGTGGTGAAGCGGATTCGCGCGTGGTCGGCGCTGCCGATCCTGATCCTGTCGGCGCGCAGCGCGGAGGCCGACAAGATCGCCGCGCTGGACGCCGGTGCCGACGATTTCGTCACCAAGCCGTTCGGGGTGGGCGAACTCACGGCGCGCCTGCGCGTCGCGCTGCGCCATGCCACGCACGGCGCGCGGCAGGACACGGCGGGAACGCTGCGCCTGGGCAATATCGAGGTCGACCTGGAGCGCCGCCTGGTGCGCACGGAGGGCAAGGATATTCACCTGACGCCGATCGAGTTCCGCCTGCTCGGCTGCCTGGCGAAGCATGCCGGCATGGTGCTGACGCACCGGCATCTGCTGCGCGAAGTATGGGGCCCCTCCTATGTCGACCAGGCGCACTACCTGCGCATCTACATGAAGCAACTGCGGCACAAGCTCGAACCGGATCCGGCGCGCCCGCGCTTCCTGCTCACCGAAACCGGCGTCGGCTATCGCCTCGCCGGCGAAGCGGAGCCGGCTGCCAAATGAATCTTGCGCTGGACCGAGGCGATACCGCGCCCGGGTGCCACAGTCAATCGATTTCGGCCTGGCACCAGGCATGAGCCTCCACTACGACCTGCTGATCCGCAACGCCCTCATCGTCGACGGCGCGCGCCGGCCGCGCTATGCCGGCGACATCGGCGTACGCGCCGGGCGCATTGCCGACATCGGACTGCTGGCGGAGGGCCGCGCCGAACTCGAAATCGACGCACGGGGAAAAATCGCCGCGCCCGGCTTCATCGACGCGCATACGCACGACGACCGCCTGCTCTCGTCCGACCCGGCGATGGCGCCCAAGGTGAGCCAGGGCGTGACCAGCGTGATCATCGGCAATTGCGGCATCAGCCTCGCGCCGCTGGTGGATGCCGCGCCGCCGCCGCCGCTCGATCTGATCGACGACGGCAAGGCCTATCGATTCCCGGATTTTGCATCCTTCCTCGAAGAGCTCGAGAGCCGGCCCGCAGCGGCCAATGCCGCGTGCCTCGTCGGCCACACCACGCTGCGCGTCGCCACGATGAGCCGGCTCGACCGCGCCGCCACGCCTGCCGAAACCGCGCGCATGCAGGCGCTGGCGCGCGAAGCGCTCGCTGCGGGTGCGGTCGGCCTCTCCACCGGCACCTACTACCCGCCCGCGGCGCACGCGACGACCGAGGAGATCATCGCCGTGGCGCGGCCGTTGAAGGACTACGGCGGGCGCTATGTGACGCACATGCGCGACGAGGGCGATCGCGTCGTCGAGTCAATGGAGGAAACATTTCGCATCGGGCGCGAGCTCGGCGTGCCGGTAGTCATTTCGCACCACAAGGTGGTGGGTCCGCGCAACCATGGGCGCTCCGCGCAAACCCTGGCGCTGCTGGCGCAGGCCGGCGCGCGCCAGAGCGTGTGCCTGGACTGCTATCCCTACACCGCCTCCTCCACCATCCTGCGCGCCGAGCGCACGGCGCTGTCCAGCCGCATCCTGATCACCTGGTCCAAGCCGCATCCGCAATTCGCCGGCATGGAACTGGCCCAGGCGGCCGCCAAGCTTGGCCTGTCGCAGGAGCAGGCGGTGGCGGCGCTGAGCCCGGCCGGCGCGATCTATTTCTCCATGGACGAAGGCGACGTGCAGCGCATCCTGCGCTTCGATGAAA
Organism: Betaproteobacteria bacterium; assembly: GCA_012274205.1. Taxonomy (GTDB): domain Bacteria; phylum Pseudomonadota; class Gammaproteobacteria; order Burkholderiales; family SG8-39; genus 2-12-FULL-64-23. Next base: position 1,491 of record JAAOZY010000143.1, on the reverse strand, counting down.
CCATGATCGGATCGGACGGCCTGCCGCACGACGCGAAGCCGCATCCGCGGCTGTGGGGCACGTTCGCACGCGTGCTCGGCCACTACTGCCGCGACCTGGGACTGTTCCCGCTGGAGACCGCGATCCACAAAATGACCGGACTCACCGCGCGCAATTTCGGACTCAAGGGGCGCGGCCTGCTGCAGCCCGGCTACTGGGCCGACATCACCATTTTCGACGCAGGCGAGATCGGCGACGCGGCGAGCTTCGATGCGCCGACGCAAGCCGCGCGCGGCATCGATTGGGTGATCGTCAACGGCGTGCCGGTATGGCGCAAGGGCGAGAGCACCGGCGCGCGCCCGGGGCGGGTGCTGCGCGCAGGCGCCGTTGCGGGGCGGGCGGCCAGCGGCTGAATTGCCTCCGGCGCGCGCGGCAACTCGGGCGTCTGCTGCGCCGCGAAATGGATCGGCCGCGGCGAATACACGCCGCCGCGGGAGTACAATTCCGGCATGGTGTCATCCTGATTCGCCATCGATAAGCGCTGCCGTGGTTCCAATCCCTTCGTTTGTCACGCCCGACCTGATCGAAATGGGTTCTCGCCTGCTGATGGCGGTTGCCGCCGGTTCCCTGGTCGGCCTGGAACGCTATCACCGCGGCCACCCGGCGGGCATGCGCACTTTCGCCATCATCAGCCTGACCGCTGCGCTGCTCACCGTGTCGCTCAGCACCGGTCCTTATGCGTATCTGATGGGAACATCCGACAATGGCGGCAGCCGCGTGGTGCAGGGCATTCTGGCAGGCATCGGCTTCATCGGCGCCGGCGTGATCGTGCGCGAAGGGCTGTCGGTGCGCGGGCTCACATCGGCTGCCTGCATGTGGGCGGTCTCCGCCATCGGCATCCTGATCGGCACGGGCGAGACCGTGCTGGGATTCCTCGGCGCGGTTTTCGTGCTGGCGATCCTGGTGTTTTTCCGCTGGCTGGACCATTTCATACCGCGGCGCTCCTATGCTACGGTTCACGCCAAGTTCTCCGCCCAGGCCGTGCCCGACGAATCGGCGCTGCGCGCACGCCTGGAAAGCTATGGCTTCTCCGTGCTGTCGCTCGCCTTCAAAGGCGCCAAGAGCGGTGCGCTGGTAATTCGCGCCAGCGTGTGGGCGCCGGGCGTGGCCGCCTCCGAAGCGCGCGCGCGCCTCGCGCTGGATTTCCAGGCCGACCAGAAGGTGGTCGATTTTTCGGTCGAGCCCGTCAGCACGGAATAGGAAGCTGCGCCGTGGCGGCGGCGCACGCAGTGTTGATTTATGTCAAAGTGCCCGTGGCGCGTCTCGGAAACACTGTAAACCGCATGGCGCCTTTCGCGCTGCCGTCTCCATGGAGGATAAAACGATGAAACAGCTGCTCGTGGCATTGTTCGTATTGTGCGCGGCCGTCCAGGCGCAGGCGCAGGACAAATCCCAGCTCGACCGGGCGCGGGCCGAGGGCAAAGCCTCGTTCTACGCCAATATCACCTCGGT
>JAAOZY010000142.1 GCA_012274205.1 Betaproteobacteria bacterium | reverse complement strand
CTATTGAGCATGCCTGCAAGCTTGGTGGCGAAGATGCCGTTGGCGGTCTCGGGCTGGAAATCGAGCGACACCATCGCGCCCTCGAACACCGTCTGCCCCGGCGTGCCGCCCTCGAACAGCAGGTGCTCGGCGTCCACCGCCACCGGCTGTTCGCCGATGTGGCGCAATTGCGCCAGCAGCGGCAGGTCGTTTTGATATTGCGCAGGCGTTTTCAGGCGCCGCGCCAGGGTTTCGATGTCGCCGAGCGGGCCGGTGGAAAATTCCCAGTGGGTGTACACCGGCAGCTCGGTGTCGATGGGGTTGGCGTGATCCCATGCCGGGATCAGCGCGTCGCCCTGCAGCGGCTGGCCCAGGCCGCGACGCCGCCCGGCGTCAAACGCCGGTACCACACACGCCAGGTAATTTGTGCGCGGTTCCAGTCGGCGCGGGCACACCAGCCGCGAGATGTTTTGTGCCGGTTGCTGCGGCAACTCGGTGGCCAGATCGGCGGCGGTCTGGGTTTGCGACACCGCCTGCGCGTGGGCCCACAGCCAGGATTCGTCGAGATTCGGCAGTTGCGTCGCCACCTGTGCAGCAGTCAGTGTGATCGACGGCAGCGGCGCGCCCGGCTTCAGGCTCGGCAGCGCGACCTGGCTGCGCTCCACCACCACGAGCACCAGCCACGGGCGCAACTGATTGTTGACGTTGGCGTGCGCCGGGGTCAGCAGCCAGGGAAAATCAGGCGGGTCGAAGTCGATGATGGCGAGATAATTCGGCTCGAAATTGGTGCCGTTGGGCTTGGGGTCGGTGCGCACCACCAGACGTGGGTCAATGCCGATAATGTCACCCGGCCCGTACAGGCTGAGGTCGATGCCACCCGTCACCTCGGCGGCGGGGTTGCCGTCCTGCCTGGCCTGCAGGGTCAGCCCGACCTTGACCTTGGGGCGCGCGGCGAGCGCCGCGTTGAGGTCGGGATTGGTATGCGAACGCGCCAGGCCGCTGCGCGCCCAAGGCATGAAACGGTAAGGGATGCTCATACTGTCAACTCCGATAACTCGGCCACCTGCGTGCGCGCCGGATTGCGGTCGGGGGTGTAGCGGCGTACCTGCTCGGCCTGCCACACGCTGGTTTGCAGCGCCATGGCGGGCGCCGCGTTGAGGCTGGCTTTGATCGCCACGACCTGTGGCGGCGGATTGATCTTGAGCGCGGTGTTCTGCGCCGGTTGCAGGCGCGCCTTGTCGCGCAGGCCGGACAGCCCGGCGGAACCAAACTGCATCAGGGCGCCGTGGTTTTTGTCGAAGAATGCCACGTCGCTCAGCAGGCGCTGGTGGCGCGGCACCGGTTCGGGTGCGCCCAGATCGGCTTCTTCATAACCCATCGCCACTTCGACGACGGTTTCGATTTCGTAGCCGTCGTCGCGCAGTTCGTAGCCGGCCGGATAGGCTTCGAACGAGGGTTTGGACAGGCGCTCGTCCTGCGACATGTCGAGGAATTGCGCGGCGGCGAAGTAGTCGCGGCGCAATGTGGACGCCTTCTTGGCCGGGGCGGCTGCACCCTGCACCAGTTGCAGCGCCGCGTCGCGGAATTCATTGGCGCCGTCGATCAGGCTGCCGCTGGCCTTGCTCATGCGCAGCTCCAGCGGCACCAGTTTTTGCTGGAATGCCAGGCTGCCGAGCGGATGCGCGAGCAGCGCACCGTCGGCCTTGACGTCGGTCAGCGTGAGGAAGGCCTCGCCGCTGGCCGGCAGTTGCGCGCTCCAGTTGGCGATGTTGTTGATTTCCTCTGTCAGCTTGTCGGCGATTTTTACCGTGATCGCCGGAGTATCGCGGTCGGTGCCCCAGGCCTGGTCGATGTTGATGGAAAAATCCGGCAGCGGCCACGGCGTTTCGACCTCGGCGCGCCCGGCGATGTGCCAGCGTCCGGGCCCGGCGAGCTGGCCGCTGAGGCGGATCGAGGCGAAATCGAGGCCGAACACCTGCACCACCAGATAGGCGTACAGGTCAATCTGGAAATAGAACTTCGGCTGCAGATAGCAGATGGCGTCAAAGCCGAAGCCGCCTTCGATGCTGGCGATGCCGATGTCGGCCCAGGCGCGCACTTCGGAACCGGCCTGCACGGTGGCCGAGGTGATGGCGAAATAGCCCTTGTACGAGATGCCGACGAAGCCGATGTCGAAGCTGGCACCAACGCGCTCGAACGGCATCGGAATGTCGGAAGGGATTTCCTTGAACGCCGGGTGGAAGCCGCCCGCGCTGATGAGGAAGGTCGGATGGCTGCCGAACTCGGCGCGGAACGCGAACTGGCCGGTGATCGAGATGAAGGCGACGCGCGAATTCACCAGCTTGGCGTCAAATGCGATGCGCAGCGGGTCGAATACCACCGAGCCGACGAAATCCAGCCGCAGATAGAGCAGCGCCAGATCGGCGCTGACCAGTGGCGGCAGCTGTACGATGGCCTGACCGAGGATGACGAACTGGTTGGCTTCGATCAGGAGGCCGAGGCGCACCGTCACCAGGCTGGGCGTGCTCCAGCCCAGCTCCAGCATCGGGCCGATGACGAAGCCGCCCGCCTTGACCGGAAACAGCGTGCGCAGGGTGTTGATGATTTTCGGCGCATCGCCGACCGGGTTGGCCGGGAACAGCACTGCGTCGAGCGCGCCATTCGATATGCCTTGCGACAGCGCAGTCGGACTGGCGGTGTGCTGCACCCCGATCAGCCCGCCTATTCCTGTGAGCGTAAAACCGAACGACAGCTGGATCGCCGGAAACTGGCCGTAGATCAGCAGCAGCAACGAATAGCCCGCGGGCGTCTTGGTGCTGATGAGGGCGATGGCCTTGACGCCGATGGCCATCAGTTTCAGTTCCAGCGCGCCGCCGTATTCGCCGCTGGCGGGGTCGAAGAACAGATAACCGCCGCCCTTGACAATGCCCGCGTCGAGGGAGAGACCGACGCCGTTGGGCGGCTTGAATTCGAATCCCAGACTGGGGGCGCTGGCGTCCACATCGAGCAGCACGCCGAGCCGGTCAATCGACGCCTGGAACGGGCCGAGCGCCACGCCGAACGACGCCGACAGCTCGATTTGCAGCTTCAGAAAGCTGCCGTTGTCGGGCGTGATGCCGAAATTGATAAGCTGCAACTGGAACGGCCCGGTCGGCAGCGTCGGCACGGGCAGGCTGGCTTTGAGGCCGCTACCGTTTTTCAGGCGCAGCTTGCCGAATTTGTCGGCCTCGGCCTCGACCGCGAAATCCAGCGCGATACCCTCGCCCAGGATCAGCTTGAGAAAACCGTCCTTTGGCTTCAGCGTGGCCTTGCCCTGGCGCGCGAACACGCTGATGGCGGGCGCGGCGTTGCTCAGCGTCAGCGCCATGCCGAGTTCGCCGATGCTGAGTTTCGCGCCCAACTCATCGCTGCCGATCACCAGCGCGCCGTTGGGCTCGACATGCGACAGCCTCAGATTGAAGTCGAAATCGCCGCTGACCTGCACCTGGCCCGGCGGCAGAACCGGCACGAACACGCTGACATTGTTGGTGGATGTGAGGCTCATCTTGAAACCGCCGACACTGGCTGCCGGATTGATGTTCAGGTTCAGCGCAGCCTTGATGCCGACTGGCGCGGCGCTGCTGAATTCGAGCGTGCCGCCGAGGCCGGGCAACACGGGCAGGACGAGCGTGGGCAGGGGCGGCAGCGCAGGCAGCCCCTGCGGTGGAAAACCGAGGCTGGGCGCGCCACCGCTGGGCGCGGTGAAACTGCGGTCGAGCATGCCGCCGCCCAGCAGCGTGACCAGTCCGAGTACGGTCTGCGTATCGTGGTTCTGGGCCGCACCCGCACCGAGCAGGGTGGCGAGTTTTTGCGCGCGTTGCCCGGCGGCGTCGGCCGCCGCCGCATCGCCGCTCAGCGTGATCAGGATTTTGCCGAGACTGAACGCGCTCGGATAACGCCCGCCCGCGGCGCTGCGCAATTGGTCAAGCTGGCGCAAGATCGGCGCAATGATGCCCAGCGCCGCCGCCGGATTGCCGCCATGGATCGTGTCCACGCCTTGCTTGATGTTATCGAGCGCCGCCAGCGTTTCGGCCACGATCTGCGCCGCCAGCGCCAGCGATTCGGCCGCTGCGCCGGTGTCGGAGAAGTCATTGATGTCCGGGTTGGCGGGCAGGGGCTGATTGAAATTGACCAGCCCCACCATCTGCCAGATGAGTTTTTCGGCATCGGCCCGTTGCGCGGCGGGCAGAGCGGAGACCGCCTGACCAACTGCATCGCGGAACCAGCCGTAGCATTTCTGAAATACCGCATCTGGCTGTGCCATGCGTCTATCTCCCTTGCCGGTTGTCACGGGCGCTGGTGTGGCATATGCCCGTGCAACGTTGATGAATGTGCCGCGTCGTTATAGACGACTGTGCGGCCGCTTGCTGGCTTGGGCGAATTGACCAAGCCATCTGGTTTGCGCTGAATTCGACGCGCATGTTCGGAAACATTGGGCGATGTGGAACCAACGATCAGAGGGTTTTCAGGTATTCCAGCAATGCGGCCTTGTCCTGGGCCGGCAAGGTGGTGCCGAAGTCATGTCCGCCATTGCCGTTGCCGCGCAAGCGCGTGTCGAGTGGCGTGCCCGCGCGTTGTGCTGCCGGGCCCTGGACGACGAAGCCGACGTGCACCGGGTCGTACACGTCGTAGCCGCGCCAGAATAATTGCGGACGTTGCGCGGGCGGCGTCAGCAGATCGGCGAGGGTCGGCACCGAGCCGTTGTGCAGGTAGGGCGCGCGCAGCCAGATGCCATCGAGGAACTGCGCGACATACCCGGTCAGCGGGGCTTCGACCAGCCCTGTGCGCTGGATGCCCATGTCGCTGACCACCTTGTTGGCCTCGATCGCCGCCTGTTTGCCCCAGGTGTCGATGCGGCCGCGGTCAGTGCCGATTTCGTTCAATGGAATCACGGTGCCGGTGCGCGCGCTGGCATGGCAGGCAACGCAGTTCGTGTCGAACACGCTTTTGCCCTGCGCGGCGCGGGTGGCATCGATGGGGAAGGGATACTTCGGCGCCGGCTTGTTCTTCAGGTAGTCGACCAGCCAGTCGACCTGGCCGAGGAATTCGGTCTTGTCCTTCGGTTCTGCGCCCATCAGCCCAAGCGCCGAATCGATGACGACCGAATAGGGGTCGTGGGAGTCGCCGGCGAAGTTCATGCGCTGGCCTTTCTCCGGCTGGTACTTTTTCAGGTTCCAGATCGACGGCATGTCGGTCGGGCCAAAGGTGTCGTCCATCGGCCAGCGGATCATGAAGTACTTGGTCAGGTTCATCGCGTCGTCGCGTCCGCGTCCCCACTCGGGAAAGTCGTGGCGGTAAATCCACTTGAACTGGCCTTCGCGGTCGATGAGCCGTTTTTTGGTGATCGGGATGATGAGATAGCGGTAGGCCAGGCGATCGATGAAGTCGAGCTTGGCGGAGAGATTGATCTCGGCCATCAGGGTGTCGGCGTTGAAGCGCGGGTCCTTGGCGCAGTCGACCAGGAAGCGGAAAAATGCTTCGAGGTCGAGCGTGTGGTTGGGGCCGGTAACCACCAGGGTCGGCGTTTCGTCGGGCTGGCTGCGATAGCTCGCGACATGGCAGGAGGCGCAGGTGTTGGCGACGCGATCAAAGCCGATGCGGCGTTTGGAAAACCCCACCGGCAGTTCGTGCCCCTGTTCCCACACCACGCCGAAGCTGGCGTAGCCGATGCCCGGCTTGGGCAGCTTGTCGGGAAACACGCGCGGCAGCACATAGAAAATCCAGTAGGGGATGCCGGCGTCGTTCTCGGCACCGATCGAGCCGTACTTGAAGCGGTCGTCCGGGTTGTCGAACTGCGTCGCGCCGTAATCGCGCAGGAAGCGGTCCCAGCCGATGTAAGCGAGCAGCGCGCCGAGGACGAGCACGATGAGGGCGGCGATTTTCAGCCAGCGCGGACAGTGGCACAGCGTCTTCATAGCGGCTCCTAAAACGTCTTCAGATATTCGAGCAAGGCCCACTTGTCGGCGTCGGGCAGGGTCGTACCGTAGGCCGCACCCTCGTGCCCGGCGTTGTGGTTGCCGGGGATGGCGGTGTCGTAGGCAAATAGGCGACGGCCCTGGCTGACGGGCTGGTCGGCGACGAAACCGAGGTGCTGCGGGTCGTACAGATCGTTGCCGCGGTAGAAGGATTGGGGGCGTTGGGCAGCGGGTTGCAGCAGATCCCACAGCGTCGGCACCGAGCCGTTGTGCAGGTAGGGTGCACGCAGCCAGATGCCGTCGAGCGGCGCGTTGGCGTAACCGTATGTCTTGCGGAAGTGAGTGAAACGGTATTCGGGGTCGGCCGAATACAGCATGCCCTGGTTCTGCGCGAGCTGCAGCGTGTAGGAATCGAGCCGTCCGCGATCGGTGCCGATCTGATTGATCGGGGTGACTTTGCCGACGTACTCGCCGGAAAAATCGCTGCCGCTCTTGCCGTGGCAGGCGGCACAACGCTGCGCATAAATCCGCGCGCCGCGTGCGGAGAGCGCCGGATCGATGGGGTAGACCTTGCCGAATGCAGGAGGGGTGGCGGTGGCGATCCACGCCTCGATGCGGGCAATGGCAGCGTGATCGATCAGCTTCGGCGTGGCGCCGGTGCCGAAGGCTGCCGACAGGTTGCGTTCCTCGACGCGGTCGTTGTTGCCATCCCAGTGCAGATGCATGCCCTGTTTCTTGCCCTGGTTCCAGATCGCCGGGAAGTCGGCCACGCCGACCAGTTCTTCCTTCGGCAACTGCTCGAACGGCGCGCCGAAAATCGCCTTGGCCGAGTTGAAGGTGTCGACCCGCCCCGGCCCCCAGTCGGCCTGCTGATGGATGAAGCGCAGCCGGCCCAGCAGGCCGGCGACGCCGTCACGCATCAGATAAATCCCGAGCGGATAGATCAGCTGCTTGTCGAGCAGGCTCAGGCCGCCGGCTTTTTCCTCGATGCGCGGCACCACCTGGGCGGGGGTGAAGCGGCGGTCGTTGACGCAGGCCTGGACGAATTTCTGGAAGCCCATCAAATCCAGCTGGTTGGCGGGCATGCCGGCGACCAGCATCGGCTGGGCATTGGGTGCGGTGCGCACGGTGGCGGTGTGGCAGACCGCGCAATTGAGGAATACGCGGTCGATGCCCATGTGCCGGCGCTTCGACATGCCCACCGGCAGGTCGTGCCCCTGCTCGTAAATGAAGCCGAGCGACGCATAGCCCTTGCCCGGCAGCATTTCGGGGCAGACCTCGGGCAGCACCTGCCATAGCCAGTAGGGGAAGCCCATGTTGCGCTCGCCGCCGGTGGAACCGTATTTGAAGTGTTCGACCGGGTCGGCATAGGTAACCGGGCGATCGGGCAGGAAGCGGATCGCGGCGCCCAGCACGCCGAGTGCGAGCAGCACCAGCACCGCCCACAGGAAGAAGCGGCAGCCTGAGCAGCGGGCTTCCGGCGTACTCATGGTGTGCGCTCCGCATAGCTAGATGGGGGCAGGCTGGACGGCGGCAGGCAGGGTGGCAGTTGCGCGTAGGGTTGCCGCAGCAGGCTGGCCGGATCCTGGCCGCGCAGGCGGCTGGTGACGAGGCGTGTCAGCACGGCAAGTTCGGGCGAAGCAGCCCAGTGCACGGGGTCGATACCCCGGCTGGCAAGCGCAGCAGCCGGCGGCATCGGCGGCTTGCTGCGCGCCGCTTCCGGAATGCCGGCCATGCTCAGGCGCACGAACATGCGTGGCGCGCACTGCTCGAGCTTGGCTTCGATTTCGGGCGGACTGCCGTGCAGGAAATTGGGTGGGTGCGGCAGCGTGGTGTCGTGGCAACTGGCGCAATTTGCACGGAAAGGCGCGACGAGCGGGCCGGCTTCACGCAGGGTGGACGCCGGCTCCGTGCGTGCGGGAGGCAGGCTGACAGGGCGGGTCCGGCGTGGCTTGCCGAGTTCTGCCAGCAGCTCGTCGAGCAGATCGTGGCTGAACGGGCGCGCGGCAAAGGCACCGCGTGCACGCAGGCGCTCAAGCGGGGCGGACAGGTCGGCCGGTTTCAACTGCTGTGCGACGTTGGCATCGAGCATCCCGGCCAGCCCGACGATGAAGGCGGTCTTGTCTGGCGTTTTCCAGGTTTCAAGCGGTGGCCGCAGCAGCAGGGGGTCGCTGGCCGGGTCGGCCAGCGCGGCCAGCGGGTCGCGGTTGGGCAGGTCGGGATTGGGAATGGCCAGGCCATGCGGCCAGCGGCTGGTCCAGTTGCGATCCAGCGCCGTCAGGATGGCGGGCGCGGGCAGCGTGCGCTTGCGGGCGTAGTCCAGCGCAGCGGCGAAGGCTTCCATGCGGCAGCGTTCACCGGATTCCCCGGCGCCACAGCCTTGCTGCCACAGCGTCTGCCAGACCGAAAACAGATTGGCGCGATCCGCTGCGCTGTCGATGAAATAGGCAACGTCGGTGCCGGTCAGCTTGACACCATAAAAGTCGCGGTGCTCTGCCCGCAGGCGCCGCGCAATTTCGGGATTGGCTGGCGTCTCGTCCCACAGCGGGCGTGCGAACATCGGCGCGGCGTTCTGGTGGCAGGCGAGGCACAGGCTGCGCCGGGCGTAGAACACCTGCGGCGTTTTGCCGGGCGCATAGTCGCGCACGACCTGGAATTCGAAGCGGCCCGCCGTATCGTTGTAGCTGATGACTTCGATGACCTGGCCTTTCTCGTGAAAGCCGAGAAACAGCCTGTCCTTCAATGGCTCAATGCCAGCGACATTGTTGCCATCGGCTGCCGCCACCACGCGCGGAAAGCGGAAGAAATCGGGGGCGCCGGCGTTGCGCTGCAGCGAGCGGCCCAAGGGAATCAGCGTGATCTTCAGTGGCGGCAGGCCGCTTCGGTCAGGCTGCATCTGCGCATTGATTGTCTTCACCAGGCGGGAAAACGGATAGGGCACCGGGGCGTTGCCGATCAGCTGGTCGAAGCGCGAATGGCCGACAGGCGGCAGATCGTCCTGCGCCTGCGCCGGGTTCATTGCGTACAAAGCAGCGGCGAACATGAGGGTGAGCCTGCCCAGTCTGATCCAGCGAACCATGGCGCTAGCGTGTCGCCAGCACCCGTTTTTGCGTGCCACTCCAGCACTCGTCCTTGATCTGGCCGGCCTCGAATTCGGCGCGGCCGGCTTGATCGAGGTCCTTGCTGTAGAGCACGAAGTTGAGGATGAAGGCGTGATCCATGTAGGCGCGGCCGAGATAGAGGCCGGGCCGCACCATGCGGATTTCGTCGCGCACCTTGAGGCCGCGCCGCCCGGCGAGGAAATCGGGCTTTTCGCGGTAGCCGCGGATGTCGTCGGTGAAGGCGTAGTCGATGATGATCGACTCGCGGCGCGAGTCGATCAGGCTTTGTCCGCAGTAGAGCTTGGCGGGAAACAGCAACCAGGCATCCTTGCCGTCGACGTCGATTTTTGGAATGTCGCCTGGGCCAATGACCGGCCGCAATACGGCGAGGTCTTCGATGCGGTTGCGCAGGACTTTTTCGCTGCGGTAGAACACCTTGCCTTTCCACAAGGCTTCGCCCGCGGTTTCCAGCATCTTGCCCTTGAAGTTCACGCCCAGGCCCTTGAGGCCGCCGATGATTTCGGCGGCGCGCAGCTTGCCCGAGCTGCCGTGCGGAAACACGATTTCGCCGTCGAACGGACCATCGGGAATCGGCCCGGAGCCGAGCCGCGCATAGAGCTGGTCGAGTTGTTCCTGATTGAGGCCGGCAAGATATTTGGGCGTGACCTTGACGAGCTCCTTTAGCGGAATCGGGTATTCATATTCGACCTGGGCGAAATCGGGCTTGCTGGCGTATTCGTCGCCGTAGGGCGCGAAGGCGATGTCGGGCTTGCCGGCGAACCAGCTTTTGATCCGGTCGCAGCCGCCGAGCGTTGCGGTCAGGGTCAGCAGAATGAAAACGGCAGCGATGCGTGACATGGGAATCCTCCCTGAAGCAGAGAAAGCGGCGGGGAAATGCAATGGGGTCAGTCTCATGGTTTGTCCTTTTGCCGCACATAAAACGCGCCGAGTGCCGTGGTGGCGAGCGCCTGGAGAAAGGACAGGGCAAAGCGGGAATTCTTCAGGTCGTCATCCATCGACGCCTCGGTGAAAGGCGAGAGCAGCGGGGTGGCAAACAGCACCAGCAAATAGATGACGGACAGCCACAGCGCCACCCGGTAATAAAAACAATCAACCTGGTCGCTGCGGGCGGATTTGTACTTGATGTCATTGAACATCACGCCCACGATCAGCGAGAGATTGGGGGTGACTGCGGGCAGATACCAATCCCACAGGCTTTCCACGCGCTCGCTCTCGCCGAAGGTGGTGATGAGGTAAAGCGCCAGAAAACTGATCCCGGCACCGATGAACCAGACCAGTGCCAGCGTTTTGCGGGAGGTGCTCATCGACTTGAGCATCTCAGCCCCCCAGCGCCTGAAGAATCCGCGCAGCGCGCAGATGTTCCTGCCCGTTGTGCTCGGACGGTTTGCGTTGATGCCCGGGCGCGCCATGCGTCGGGATCTCGAACTCGTAGATGAGGGCGGTACAGACCATGTCGGCGCTGAAAGGCTGCGCGGCATAGGAACCCGGCAGGGATTTGCCGCCTTGTTCCACCCAGTTCTTGGCTTCGTCCATGACCGGCGTGACGTTGTCGCTGACGATGGGCACGGCGGTGAACACGAACGCGATCACGCGAAACTCCCCCGCGTCTTTTCCCAGCAAGGCTTTCAGGTAGGCGGACAAATTGAAGCTCGACAGGCTGGCGGGATCGACCTTGATTTTCCAGCGCTGATCGGGCGGAAACGGGGTGGCGTCGGGACGGATGCGCTCCAGTTGGGTGAGCATGGCGAAGCCGCCGGGAACGGCGTAGTAACCCGGGCTGGAATAGCCGGCGCGGGCGAGGGCCTTTTCCATTTTTGCCGCCAGCGCCGCCAGCGTTGCGGGCCTGGTCGATCCATCGACCAGCAATTCGCGCGGGATGACCTGATGGGTCGAGGTGTCCGGCGGCGGCCAGAACGTCGGCAACGGTAACGGCGCCGCGCCGCCAGCGCCCAGTTTTGCCGTCCAGGCAGTTGGACGCTTCGTGTCCAGGGCTTCCGGCTTGGTGCATTTTTTACCCTGAACCGCGTAGCTCACGGTGGATGGCTTGATCGGGCAGGTGCCGAACGCGGTGCCGAACGGCACTACGCCATCGATGACGCTCAACATGCTGTTGCCGTCGTCGAGCGTCGCGATCATGAACTCGATCTTGCCGCCTGCTTCGATAATGGGCGCGGCGCTGGCAACCGGTGTTTCCACTTCCAGCGGCCTGGCGTTGCTGCCGGTTTTGATCCACAGGGTGCCGATCTCGAGGCGCAGGATGCGGGTGTCGCCCTTGTCTTTTTCCCAGCGCGAGAGGAGGCGCGCGCGGGTTGCCCGATCGAAGCCGACCTGGGTGCCGTCGCGCAATTCGATCAGTGCCCGGCTGTCGGCGCCGGTGCTCAATACGTCGCCTTCGTACACCGCCAATGCGCCCTGGCCGCGCAAGCGTTCCTCGATGCCGTCGCTGTGGATGACGAGCAGCGTGCCGATGGCGTTTTTGGCGGTGCCGACAGTGGGTGCGGTGGTGGCCGACTCGGCAGACGGCAGCCAGGCCAGCAGCACGGCCAGCAGCACGCCAGGGACGATGCCGACCCAGCGTCTGTGCGCGTCAAACCAGGTGCTTGCCATGATCGAGTTCCTTTGCATTCGGTTTTCTGAGCACTCAGCGCGACACCAGCACCCGGATCGGCTTTTTCCCCACCGGCACGGTGCTCAACAGCGCATTGGTGCCGCTGTCGTAGACGCGTATTTCATTGCCGGCTTCCTGGCCGACATAAAGGCGCGTGCCCTCGGGGTTGGCCCAAATGCCGTTCGGCTTTGCGCCAGTCGGGATACGCTCCAGCACGCGCAGGCTGCCGGGTTCGCCGCTGACCACGGCGATTTGATCGGCGACGGAAAGCGTGACGTAAGCGTTCGGACCCAGCATGCCCTTGTAGGCGAAAGCGATCTGCTGCGGGTTGGCGCCGACTTCGAGGGTGGCGACCTTGGTCTGGGTGGCAGGGTCGATGACGTAGATATCCTTGCCGCCCGAATTGCCCCCCCAGATGCGGCCGTCGGGGCCGAGGGTCAGAAAGTGCGGGTTCTCGCCCACCGGGATGGTTTTGATGACCTTGAGGCTGGCCGTGTCGACCACGGCGACGGCCTTGTCGCCCTGATTACTGACGTAGGCAAAACGGCCATCACGCGAAAAAGCCAGGCCGGTTGGCCCCTTGCCGGTCGCGATGGTGCCGACCACGCGGTAGCTGGTGGTATCGACGATGGACACGGTGTTGTCGCCGATATTGGCCACCCAGGCTTGGTGATTGTCGTTGGTGAGCGCAACCACATGGCAGCGTTTGCCCGTATAGATCGATGCGATGGTCTCCAGCCCGCGGGTGTCGATGACAGCGAGCCGGCCCGATCCCATGTTGGTCGCATAGAGGCGGCTGCCATCGCGCGACAGCGCCAGATCATGGGTAGAGACATTTTTGGTATCGATTGTGGCGACAGGTTTAAACGTCTGCGCATCGATTACCGAAACCGTATTGGAGCTCTCGTTGGCGGCGTAGATGCGCGGCGCCAAAGGCTGCGGCTGGCCCTTCAAGCCCAAGCCATCCGCGAAATGTGTCAGCTCGGCACAGCCTGCCAGGATCAGCAGGGGGGCAAGCAGGTGGAGGGGCAAGGCACGCATGAACGTCTCCTTACAGCGTGGCCAGAAAGGCGATCAGCGCGTTCTTGTCGGCATCGCTGAGGTCTTCGCCGAAGCGATGACCGTCGTTCTCGATTTCGGAAGTGCACGACGAATAGACCTGCCACAGCGCGGGGGTGCGGGCGCGTGCCTCCTTCACCACCTCGACCAGCCGGCCCGGGTCGGCGACGATGGCCTGGCCGATGCGCTGCATTTCGGCCACAAGCTGTTTCGCCTCGGCGGCGGGCAACACTTTGGCCAGCCGCGCTTCGAGTTCCGCGGGGTCCAGCTTGGCGCGTACCAGATCGTCGATGAAGTCCTTGTGGAGGAAGTTGCCGACGTTGCCTGCCGTGGCGCCCGCCGGCACCGTCACGGTGAAGCCGGCCAGGCGCTTTTCTTCCTTGCCGTCGAAAATGCGCGGGCCGATGTCGAGCACGATGTCCTCGTCGACCTTGGTCTGTTTGGGGATGCGCTGCGCCGGGTTCAACAGATCCCGCATCGACGCGACATACAGCTTGAAGCGGCCTTCGACCGAGGGGTCGTAGGCCCAGCATGCCGGCTGCTTGTCCCTGGCCAGCAACGGATTGCCAGGCTTCGTCGTGTCGACGTAGCTTGTGCGGTACAGCTCGTAGGGATTGGTCTTGTCGCCGCCCCAGCCGCACAGTTCCGGGCCGACCGAATTGTTGTGGAGGAAGGGCGCGTGCGCCCACAGGTTGACCAGCGATACGTTGCGGTAATAGCCGCGTCCGCCGTCATGCGGCTCGAGGATGCCGGACACCACCGGACGCGCGTGGTAATCCTCGTCGGCAAACTGATCCCAGACATGGCCGCGCATGTGGTTGGAATGCAGCGCGCGGCAGCGGTCGGTTCCGATCTCGGTGACCGGCGTCGGCACGTCGTTGCCGAGCCAGTCGGCGCGCAGGCCGGTCTTGCTGTCGATGGCGTGGAAGTCCACGGTCTCGAAGGGCGGCTTGTTGCTCGAATGGCAGCGCGCGCAGTTGGCGACAAAGACCTGCTGCCCGCGCATCACCGAACCCTTGCCGAAGGTTTTTTCCAGATCGCTCACCAGGCTGGCCTGGGCATAGATCTGCCCCGGATGACCCGCCTCAAGCTGGTTCTGGCGGGCTTCGCGCAGGTCCCTGGCGTGGCCTTCCGGTGCGGTCAGGAAGAAATCGAGGATGTTCTGCAGGCGGTCCTCGACCGCGCGGAAGTTGGGGCAGTCGCGCCGGCACTGGCCGATGTCGAACGGCGTCTGGCCAAAGTTGCGCGCCTGCGGATCGAGCTGGCGCAGGTCGGTGAGGTGGTTGACCCAGCATTGCTCGGCGCACGAGCCGATGTTGAAGTACACGCGCTGGATGGCACCGAGCGCGCCGATCGAGTCGCTGCCGTCCTTGAGGATGTGGTGCACGGTCTCGGTCTGCAGGCTTTTTTCCCAGCATTTGCCGGGCTTGCCGGGTTCGCACCAGCAGGTGAATTCTTTCGCGCCCGCAGGGCAGGCTGCCGCCTTGCGCCAGCGGTTGACCTTCTCCCCGGCAAAGGTGGGACGCTCGGCGATGTTGACGAGGGCGTTGATGGTGCCCGCGTTGTTGACCTGGTCGTTTGGGATCGCCGAGGTGTCGGAGGTGCCGGGACGCGCATGGGAGAAGACCTGCCACAGCAGGTCGTTTTTCGACATGCCCGAAACCAGCACTTCGGAAATCCGGATGTACTGGTTGCCGACCAGTCCGGAGAGGTTTTCCCATTTCGGGTGGGCGGGGTCGAGCGGCGGTCTGGCCGGATTGAAGGCGACGTGACACGAGGCGCATGCGGTGCCGATCAGGAACGGCGGTTCGATCGAGCCGTCGGCGAGCCTGCGCACGTTGAAGTCGGAACGCGCAGGATCGTTCGACAACTTGCGGTCGTAACCCTGCCAGGTGCCGAGGCTGCCGTTGAGTTTTTTCCACGCCACCGGATCGAAGCGCGGATTGGGAAACTTGCGGAAGCCGAGCGCGCCAGTGGAGGTGCCGAAGGCCAGGTTGCAGCTGTCTTCGCGGCCGTTGCGATGGCCCTCGGGCTCGCCGGGCGTGGCTGCGGCATCCTTGAAGTCGCACGCCGGGTCGCGGTAGCCGGACTTGCCGACAAATTTCAGCAGGGTGTCGTCGCCCGGGCACCAGTCGAAGCCGTAGGTTTCCTCATAGCTTTTGGCAGGGCAGCCGGCCGACCCCGGCGTGCAGCAGCCGGGGTCGTTGATCAGCCCCCAGGACTTGAAGCGCTGGCCGCGCTGGTCGCCGCGCAGTACGCCGTACCAGTCGGGCAGCGCAGTGATGCGCTGCTGGAAGGTGTAGGTGTGGAAGCGCGCATTGCCCGCGGTGGCCTTGAACCAGATTTCGCGCCCGGCGCGCGCCGAGGGCGTGAGGCCGGCTTCACCTTCGTGGAAACCGGCGTCGCTGTAGGACGGGATGGCTGTGACTGGCGGCGCGACGGCCGCGTGCTGTTCGACAACGGGTACGGCAGGCGTGGTGGCACGCGCAGTTTCTGGCTGGTGCTCAAACCAGGCCAGCGCGGCGATGGCGGACATTAAGCCTATCCAGATCGATGATTTCATGGCGCGTTCCCTTCCTCCGGTCAGCGATGCTGCTCTTGAAAATAGTCAATGTTTCTCGCCACTCAAGCCGCCGCAGCGCGCTGCTCGTGGATGATTTCGCAGATCAACGGCAGCTCCGGCGCCGTGTCACCCGCCACGGCCTGGCGTTGCCTGGCTTCCATCAGCGGCGCTTGCATCACTGCGTGCGCGATCCAGTAACCCAGCTTGCGATAGCTTTCGAACTGCGATTCGTCGAAACACTGGTCGCTGGTCGACTCGTGCGGAAATCCCGGATGCGTGCACTTGTAGTTGAGCAGGTCGGCCGGCTCGGTGCCGGTCAGGCGCGGCTTGATATAGAGCAGCGTGGCCGGTGGCGCGTCGGGGTAGGTGATGCGTCCGACAGCGGAATAGCCGTTCTGCAGGTCTTCGGCGTGGATGTCGATCACCACGCCAAAGTCTGCGTAGCACTTGCGGATGGCATTGCCCAGGTCGTCGAACTGGCTGTTGCTGTCCTGACCGGCGTCGATGGCGACGATGCACGCGCAACGCCGCCGCACCAGTTCGTAAATGCCGAGGTTTTCGAAGTGGCCGCCATCGGACAGGTAGACGAAGGGTGAGGTGTACTCGGTTTCGCCGAACAGTTCCTTCAACAGATAGGTGCCGCCAAACGGCGGGTCGTGTCTGGTCCAGTTTTTTTCGTCCGCCGGATTGGGGCTCCAGTGGCCGAGGCGGACGTTGAATACGGTCATCAGAAAGGTGAGCGCGGGCGAGCTGTGATAGCCCATGTTGGGCGAAGCGGCCGCGCCGGAAATCGCCATGGCAGAGCCCATCCAGACGCCTTCCATGTACTGCGCCGTGGGGCGGTAATGGCTGACGAGCAGGCCTTTTTCGTCCGGCAGGGTGAAGCTGTAGCCGGACGCCATCGGGGTGAAGGCAAAGGCGGCGGCGCGGCGTTCCTGCCAGGCGAGCTGCTTGCCGGCCACCATGTTCATCGCGGTGTTGTGGATGGGATAGGGGCGCTGGCACTGCGGTTTGCCCTCAAACTCGTAGTAGAGCTCAGCCAGCTTGAGATCGTCGCGCGGATCGAAGCCGGTAAAGGGATGCGGAACGCGCTGTTTGCAGCGCGACGCGCCGAGATAGCAGCGCACCAGACGCTGGCGGTAGAAGTGGTAGATCGAGAACAGGTTGACGTCGATGCGCCAGGCGAGGGCGGCGGCGGTGGCCAGGCTGCCGACGCACAAGGCCGCCACCCAGGCGATGCCGACGCGCTGAAAGTTGGGCGCTTCCTGGTACAGCACCTGCAGGAATGTGTCTTGGGGGGTGACGGCATGCCGCACGCATTCGCTGCAAAACGCCGGCAGCATCAGCAGCTGGTGCAGCCCCAGCGACAGCAAACCCAGCAGGCCGACAACGAAAACATAAGGCATGACCTGGGCGGCAAGGTCGCGCCAGGTCTTGCAGACGTCGCCCGCGGTTTTGGCGCTGCGTCCGAGCAATACGCCGGTTGCGGTGGACACCATCCAGGTCACGCCGCCGGCTGCGACGAATGCTTGAGGCGCCCAGCGGAAGAAAGCCGGAGCCACGTAGACGATGCTGAACACGGCGGCCCACACCAGCGCGACCAGCAATACCCAGCCGCCGAGACGAGCCCACCATTCGCGCGACTCGTGCGAGAAATCACGCCCCATCAGGCCGATATGACTCACCACGGTAAGCGAATAAAACTTCAGCAGCACGGCAGTCGAGAAGGCTGACGCGATCCACGAACCGCTGTAGCGATGTTCGCCACGCGGGATGAGTTGCGTGATCTCGAAAAACACCGCCAGCAACAAGCCCCCGAGCGCGCCTGCGAGCACGGTGTAGAGCGCCATTTCGGCGTGGTGGCCGACGCTGGCACGCGGCTGCGGCTGTTTGAGATGGCTGCGCAGAAGATGTCCCAGCCCCCACCCCAGCAGCCAGGGGGAAGCATAGACCAGCACGCCCCACATGACCCATGCGGGCAGCGACAGGTTTTGCAGCCGCGGCTCACCGACATAAAAACCATAGGCAATCAGCCACGCGGACAGTAGTGCGGGCAGAACCACCAGGAGCAGGACGCCGCTCTGCCTGGTGAAGAAAGGCGGACGCTCCGTGAACGCGTCGCGGCAAACCAGATTGAGGCCGGTGAATACGATGGCGATGACGATGAACATGATGCCGCCGCCGAACAGGGGCAGCAGACTGGCGTTCTCGGGGTGGGCGCCTTCCCAGCCGACCAGCCAGCGCGCAAACCACACCAGCAGCCGCGGCAGCAGGAGTAATCCGCCGAGCGTCAGCAACAGCAGGACGAGGTCCAGGTACAGGTTGCGGATATAGGTGGCCACCGCGGTCAGCGTGTCGGCGGAAAAGAAGCTGGCCTTGGGTGTGAGGTAATTGCTGTAGCTGCGCAGGAAGCGGATCGCGGAGGTTTCCGCACCACCGGTATGCAGCGTCTGCTCGGCGTCTTCGACCCGGCCATTGTGTTTACGATGAATGATGGCAGACAGCCAGCCGCCGATGTAACCGCCGCCTGACACGCACGACAGGTAATCGAATTGCCGCAGCAATTTGAGTTCGGCCAGCGCCTGGGTGACGCCCAGATTGAAGGTGGCGCTGCGGATGCCGCCGCCGGAAAATGCCAGCCCGGTCAGCGGTCGATTGGGTCCGTCGTGGCGGCCGTCGGCTTCGCGGATGGCGGCGCGCTCCTGCGCAAGGACGTGTTCCCAGTCGAGCGAAGTCGGTGCGTCAGTCATCAGCGTTTCACCAGACCATGATCGAGGTTTCGGCAGCTGTTTCCGCGTAATACAGGCGGATGCCGATCTGATAGCGTCGTCCGTTGATCAGGCGTATGTCGATGCGGGCGTTCAGATCGGTGCCGCTGTCGTCGTTGCCCGCAATTTGCACGTTGCCGGCGGGCGTGATTTCGAACAGCACCATGACGGTGTCCGAGGTGCCAAAGGTGCCGATGCGGTAGGTGCGGGTGCGTTTGGGCGTGAAGTCGAACACGCGGGTTTGCCCTGCCTTGATGGCCAGCTTTTGCGACAGGCCGACTTCCAGTGCGGGAGTGGTTTCCCTGGGTTTGGTCCCGGGATAGGATTCGACGATCCAGGATTTGTCCGCCCGGGACAGTCCGCCTTGTGGCGTCAGGCCCTTGCGGTAGGCCGCAGGCTCGATGATCAGCCCGGGGCCGAATTCATATTCCATGACCGAGTCGGGATCCCAGCGTGTTCCCTTGACTTCCGCGACCGGAATCTTCCGCAGGATGTTCCATTCGATTTGTTGCGCCCCCCAATTATTGGGTGGGCCTTTGAAGTAATGATTGACCGCGTCGGTGTCCCAGGTGATGCCGGCGTAGGGATTCTGATGCTCATGCTCCAGGCCTGTCGCATGGCCGATTTCATGCAGGGCGGTGTCGTGACCATAGGGTGTGGTGAGCGCCCAGCCATAGTTCATGGTGCGTTGATGCGGGTCGCGAACATTCAGGATGTCGCGCCCGACGTAAGACCATGAGCCGTCTTCCGGATCGAATCCGATGCGGACCGTCGCATCCTCGGGCCGGCTGACTTGCCTGAAACTGATGCCGATGCCCAGTTTGAACCAGGTCTGGAACGCGTTGCCGACTTCCTTGATGTCGGCCGCCTTGCCGTGCCAGGCAGCAGGGACGGCATCGCCCGCCTTGTAGCAGTAATAGGTCAGCTGCGTGCCATTCACCCATTTCTTGCCGCTGCTGATGATGGCACGGGCGCGCAGCGCATCCACGGCCGGGTCGAATTGCCTGGGATGCTGGATCGGCTGCGAGCAATAGCGCAGCGCGGCAGTATCGGCCTTGCTGGAGGAAGACTTCGCGGTTTTGGGTGATTTCGCCATTTCGTTCTCCTGTCCGGACGGATGAATTCGCAAGTTGAAGCGAGCCTATGCACTGACGGGCGCGAGATATTTGCTGTGGCACCAGCCCACGATATCCATCACGCCGTTGACCTCGCCGATCACGTCGACCTGCCACCACAGGCCGCGTTTGGACAGCACCTCGACCTCGGTGCCGAGCGGCAGCGGCGTACCCGGCAGCGACGCGAATTCGGCACCGGCGCCGCTTCGCACATACAGGCGCCCGGTAGTGCGATAGCGTTCGGGATGATCATCCCCGCGGCCCTGCAGGCGGGCGCGTACCGACTCCATCGGAAAGTCCGGCCCCGGATCGCGCTTGCGGCCCGGGGCAATGTCGTCGTGGCCGAGAATGTCGGCGAGCTGGTATTGACTGAACAGGGCCAGCCCGCATGCCAGCGTGGATTCGATTTGCGCGGAGGTGTATGCGTGCCAGCCGGATGGCGCCGTGCCGGGCGGATCGTTTTTGTGAATGGCGACGGTGACTTCGCTGTCGGGATAGCTGCGGCGGGTGAGCGGCGAGACCCATTTGCCGCCGCTCCTGACCAGACAGCCGGCGTTGTCGAGTTCGATGCCGATGCTGTAGCGGTTGAGGCCGGACAGATTGCCCCAGCTTGAGCGGCCGGCGTGCCAGGCTTCGCGGTTGAACGGCACCATCTGGATCGGGGTGCCGTCGCGCGCGATCACCAGGTGCGCAGACACGCGCGATTCGCGGTTTTGAAACCAGGCAACCGTGCTCGCGGCACTGCTGCTGGCGGTGTAGTGAATGACGAGGAAACGTGGCGCGATCACACCCCCGCTGTTGGGGCTGGCAGCATAGCGTGCTGCCTGACCATCATCCCGAAGCAACAGGTGATTGCGGATTTGCATGATGCTGTCTCCCTGGTTGGCTTACCGCAGGGCGAGACAGACTTTATTGGAATTTAGTAGGGTGTCCGCAACGCGGTAACTGGCATAACCATAGGTCAAAGACAGACCGATTGATATACAACTTTAGTTGTAGGCGCGAGGCCAGGGGCGGGGTTTACTCAAAGCGCCGCGCGCCATCGCGCGCCAGCAAGGCCGATCCATAGGCCGCCTCGGTGTGGGCGGCGCGACTCACGGGCACGCCCAGCAGGCGTTGACGGATACGTGTCCAGGCCGGGTTGTGTGCGCCGCCGCCGGCGGTTTCGACGCGTTTCAATTGGCTGGCGCCGAGTTCGGCCAGCAGGCCATAGCCTTGTGCTTCGATGCGTCCGATGCTTTCCAGCAGACCATGCAGGAACGCGGCATCGTCCGCCGGGCGCGGCGTTAAACGCGGCGCCAGCGTGGGATCGTTGACCGGAAAGCGCTCGCCGTTGCGCGGCAGTGGAATGTAATTGAGTGGGCTGGCAACAGTGGGATCGATGGTTTCGCTGAGTGCGGCAAGCTGGCGGTCATCGAAAAACTGCTGCAGCACCGCGCCGCCCGCATTGCTGGCGCCGCCCGCCAGCCAGCGCGTGCCGAACCAGTGCGAATAGACGCCGTGTTCGGTCGATTCAACCCGGGTGTCCGACAGCAGTTTCAGCACCAGCGTGCTGCCGAGCGAGGTGACGGCGTCGCCGCTGTGGGTCACACCGGCCGCCAGAAACGCAGCGATGGAATCGGTGGTGCCGGCGCGCACCCTGCAGCCGGGATTGACCCCCAGATAGCGTGCGCGTGTGCGCGATACGGTGGCCAATTCGGCGCCGGGCGCAACCGGCGCCGGCAGGTAATGCGTGTCAGCCAGCTGATTCACCCAGGCTGGCCATTGCAGGGTGTCGAGGTCGAGCCCCATTTTCAGGGCGTTGTGATAGTCGGCAAACCCTGCCTCTTCAGTCAGCAGGCCCGACAGCCAGTCGGCCTGGTTGAGATAGAGCCGCGCGCCGGTGAACCCCAGGTACTTTTTCAGCCACAGCACCTTGGCCAGGCCCGAGGTGACCGCTGCGGCGGGATGGCCCGGCGGCGCGAGCGTTGCAATCAGCCGGGCTTCATCGACTGCGCGGTCGTCGTTGTATAGCAGCGGCGGGTGGCGCGGTGTCAGCGCCTCGTCGCAGGCGAGCACAGTGCCCGAGGTGCCGTCGAGCGCGATGCCCGACAATTGCGCGCGCATCGCGGAAGGCAGCGCTGCGATCAGATCCCACAGTGCTTCGCGCCAGATGTCGGCGCGCTCGTGTTCCGCCAGCGTGCCGAAGTCGCGCTGGTCTGCGGCGAGGATCGCGCCATCGGCACCGATGACACAGCTGCGTGCGCCGGAGGTGCCGAAGTCGATCCCTAAAAAGTACAAGTGATTAACCGCGCGTGTTCGAATTGTGATCGAACTGCGTGAGGTCGACGCGCGGCGCCGGTTGCCAGCCTTTCTTGCGATGCTCGGCGACCACATTGGTGAAGATGCCGCCGCGTACATAGAACTTGGCGGTGAGCCGCATGAAGCGCGGCTTGGTCGCTTTCACCAGATCGTCGAGCACCCGGTTGGTGACGTCTTCGTGGAAATGGCCTTCTTCGCGGAAGCTCCACATGTAGAGCTTCAGGCTCTTGAGTTCGACGCAGGTCTTGTCGGGGATGTAATCGAGAATCAGCGTGGCGAAATCCGGCTGCCCGGTCTTGGGACACAGGCAGGTGAATTCGGGGATTTCCATGTGAATGTGAAAGTCACGTTCAGGCTTGGGATTGGGGAAGGTTTCCAGGGCTTTGACGGGGGTGGAAGGCATAAAAAGGGCTCGGTGTAGAATGGCGGTCAAAAATACGCCCAATAACAAGGCGCTTACTGACTCCATTATAAAACCCAAGGTCACACTGTCTTGCGTTTAACCCACATCAAACTGGCTGGTTTCAAGAGTTTCGTCGATCCCACCGTGATTCCCGTGCCCGCCCAGCTCACCGGCGTGGTGGGGCCGAACGGCTGCGGCAAGTCGAACGTGATCGACGCGGTGCGCTGGGTGCTCGGCGAATCGTCGGCCAAGAATCTGCGCGGCGGCTCGATGCAGGACGTGATCTTCAACGGTTCGGCGTCGCGCAAGCCGGCGTCGCGCGCGTCGGTCGAGCTGGCGTTCAACAACGAACTCGGACGTGCCGCCGGACAGTGGTCGCAGTACGCCGAGATTGCGATCAAGCGCGTGCTCGAACGCAGCGGCGACTCCACTTTCTACATCAACAATTTAAGAGTGCGCCGCCGCGACGTGGCCGACCTGTTCCTCGGCACCGGCGTTGGCGCGCGCGCCTACGCCATCATCGAGCAGGGCATGATTTCGCGGCTGATCGAGGCCAAGCCGGAAGAGCTGCGCGGCTATCTGGAAGAAGCGGCGGGCGTGTCCAAATACAAGGAACGCCGCAAGGAAACCGAATCCCGCCTGAAGGATGCGCGCGACAACATGAACCGAGTCGAGGACATCCAGCGCGAACTTAAATCCCAGGTCGAAAAGCTCGCCGCGCAGGCCGAAGTCGCCAAGCACTACAAACAGCTGCAGGCCGACCTGACGTTTTCCCAGCATCGCCTGTGGTACGCCAGAAAGCACGACGCCTCGCAGCAGCGCGCGCGCATCGACAAGGACCTGAGCGCCGCGCAAATCAAACTCGAAGCCGAAACCGCGCGCCTGCGCCACATCGAATCGGAACTGGAAACCGCGCGCCAGACCCAGTTTGCCGGACAGGACACGCTGAACACCCAGCAGGCGGCGTATTACCAGGCGCAGGCCGAGGTCGCGCGCATCGAGCAAAGCATGGCGCACCAGAACGCCACCCGTGAGCGGCTGGTGCGGCAGGTGCAGGAAGGCAGCGCCCGGCTTGAGGCGCAGCAGGCACGTCGCGTGTCGACCGCCGATGCGCTGCACGAGGTGACCGCGCAACAGCCCGGCCTGGAGGCCGCGCAGATGGAGGCCGAAGCCGCCGCGCGGGAGGCCACCGACAGCACCTTGCCGCAAAAGGAAGCCGCCCTGCGCGAGGCGCAGCAGGCGGTGGGCGAGGCGCAGCGCGTGGTGTCGCAATCCGAACAGGCGCGCCAGGTCGACGAAAACAGCCTCGGCCACACCAAGCGTCAGCTCGAACAACTGGACGCACGCCAGCGCCGGCTGGCGCAGGAACAGGCGCAACTGCCGCGTGCGGATGCCGCCGGGCTGGCGCACAAGCAGGTCGAACTGGAGGCGCTGGCGCAGACCCTGGCCACCGCGCAGGACGGGCTCAAGGTCGCTGAAACCTCGTTGCCCGAACTTGACGCCGCGCGCGCCCAGCTCATGCGCGAACTCGAAGCGGCCCGCAAGGCGCTGCACCAGACCGAAGCCGAGCTCGCCGCGCTGAAAAAACTGCAGGAAAGCCTGAAGGCAGACGAGAAGCTCGGCGCCTGGCTGCAACAGCGCGGTCTCGATCGAGCCCCGCGCCTGTGGGAACAATTGCGCGTGACACCCGGTTGGGAGGCCGCGGTCGAAGCCGTGCTGCGTGAACGCCTGCAAGCGGTCGCCGCCGACACCCCGCCCGACTGGTTTACCGATGCGCCGCCGGCGCGGCTGACGCTTTGGGGCGGGCAGGGCACGACTGCAGCCAGCCCGCCGGAAACGTATCTGGCCAGCAAGATTGCCTGTGATGACCCGGCCGCTCACGCTGCGCTCGCCGACTGGCTGGCCGGCGTGTACTGGGCCGACGATGCCGAGTCCGCCCGTTCGCGTGCTACCCATCTGGTCGCCGGTGAATGCGTGGTGACGCCGCAGGGTCATGTGTTCACCCCGCACAGCGTCACCTTCCACGGCCCGCATACGGCGGTCGAAGGCATCCTCGCGCGCGGCCGCGAGCTCGAACGGCTGACCACCGATGCGGCGCAGTTGCACGAAACGGTAAGCGGGCTGGACGCTGCTTATGCCGAGGCGCAACACAGCTACGCCGACCGCCAGCGCGAGATTCAGGCCTTGCGCGCGCAAACCGCGCAGACGCAGAGCCGCCATCACACCGCGCAAATGGAACTGCTGCGCCTGCAGCAGGCGGTCGAGCGGGTGCAAAGCCGGGCGACGCAAATCGCCCAGGAACTGGAAGAAGTCGCCCACCTGCAGACCAGCGAGCACGCCACGCTCGACATGCTGGAGACCCGCCTCAAGGATTACCGCGCGCAAGGCGACGCCGCGCGCGATGCGCTCAACGCCGCACGCCAGAAGCGCGACCAGGCCGACCGCGCCGTGTATGAAGCGCGCGAGCTGCAACGCGCAGCCGAGCGGCGGCATCAGGAAGCCGGTTTTGCGCTCACCACCTGCACCAACAAAATCGCCGAACTCGCCGCCACGCTCGCCCGCATCGAACAGGAAATCGCCGCCGACGAAATCCGGCTGGCGCACACCCGCGACGAACTGGCCAAGATGCCGGCCGACGCGCTCGACCTTGAACTGCAGGCGGCGCTGACCACGCGCACCGCGCGCGAAGCCGAGCTCGCTAGCGCGCGCGACGCGCTCGAAGGCCTTACCGCGCAACTGCGCAGCCACGACGAAGCGCGCCTGGGCTGTGAGCAGGGGCTCGATCCGCTGCGCCGCACCATCGAGCAGCTCAAGCTGAAAGACCAGGAAGCCATGCTGATGCAGTCGCAGTTCGAACTGCAATTGCGCGAAGCGGCAGCCGACGAAGCCCAGCTGGAATCAAACCTGGCCGACAGCCCCAAGCCGGCGCAGCTGCAATCCGAAATCACCCGCCTGCAGAACGAAGTCGCGGCGCTCGGCGCAGTCAACCTCGCCTCGCTGGACGAACTGACCCAGGCACAGGAGCGCGCCGACTAGCTGGCTGCGCAGTGCGCCGACCTGCTCGAAGCCGTCACCACACTGGAAGACGCGATCCGCCGCATCGACCAGGAATCGCGCGCCAAGCTCAAGGAAACCTTCGACACCGTCAACCACCACATGGGCGAACTGTTCCCGCAGCTGTTCGGCGGCGGACAGGCGCGCCTGATCCTCACCGGCGACGAATTGCTCGATTCCGGCGTGCAGGTGTTCGCCCAGCCGCCCGGCAAGAAGAACACCTCGATCCACCTGCTGTCCGGCGGCGAAAAGACCCTCACCGCGCTGTCGCTGGTGTTCGCCATGTTCAAGCTCAACCCGGCGCCGTTCTGCCTGCTCGACGAAGTCGACGCGCCGCTTGACGACGCCAACACCGACCGCTACTGCAAGCTGGTCAAGGCGATGTCCGACCATACCCAGTTCCTCTTCATCACCCACAACCGCGTCACCATGGAAATGGCGCAGCACCTGGCCGGCGTCACCATGCAGGAGCCAGGCGTGTCGCGGATTGTGGCGGTGGATGTGGAACAGGCGGTGGGGATGGTCGAGGCGGCCTGATACCCCTGCGAAGCTCCGATTAAACATTAAGCATCTCCGGCGCACGCAATCTGCGCTGATTTCCTCTCCGCAAACCTCCATCCCCCGCATTCACTGGCATTGCCCGCCGTTTTGCCCCGCCAGCCCTGATTCTCTCGTTGCCTGTTCACGTTTTAGGCAGGCTGTCGGCCAAAAACCTTGATTTGGTTTGAGTTTTTTTGGCACGCTTTTTGACTGCAAATAATTGCCTGCAAGTTGGTTGACAAGCTCAGCGCGGACACTAGAATTTGTACTCGAGTTCCCGCCGCACCACTATATGTTGTGAATAATCCTGTGTGCGGGGGCTGGGCAAGTTGTGGATAAGTTGGTTGAACCCGCACCATATCTATTAACCGGCTTTATTCATAAAGCGTTGCCCATTCATTTTTGTTGCGCCACCCAAGGAGAGTTAGATGTTGTCTGTCGCCACCGAATCCACCCCGACCCAACCCATTCCGCCGCAGCCTGCCAGCGAAGGTGTGGTGATCGACACGCGTTATGTCGATTACAAGATCATCCGCCGCAATGGCGCGGTGGTCGGTTTTGCCCCGAACAAGATTGCGGTCGCGGTGACCAAGGCGTTCATCGCGGTGCAGGGTGGACAGGCGGCAGCGTCGGCGCGGATTCGTGAACTGGTCGAGGCGATCACCGGCCAGGTGACGGCAGCGCTGCTGCGCCGCGCGCCCAACGGCGGCACCTTCCACATCGAAGACATCCAGGACCAGGTCGAACTGGCGCTGATGCGTTCGGGCGAGCATGAAGTCGCGCGCTCCTACGTGCTCTACCGTGAAAAGCGCACGCAGGAACGCGCTGCGCAAAAAGCCGCTGGCGTGCCCGAAATCACCCTGCACGTGATCGAGGACGGCGTCAAAAAGCCGCTCGACACCGCGCGACTGAACACCTTGCTGGCCGATGCCTGCTCCGGCCTGGGCGACGGCGTGCGCGCCGAGCCGATCATGCACACCGTGCTGCGCGACCTCTACGACGGCGTGCCGATGGCCGAAGTCGAAAAGGCGCTGGTGCTGGCCGCGCGCTCGATGATCGAACAGGACCCGGCGTATTCGTTCGTCACCGCGCGCCTGCTGCTCAACTCGATCCGCCACGAAGTGCTGGGCGAAGCCGTGCTGCAGGCCGACATGGCCACCCGCTACGCCGAGTATTTCCCCGCCTACATCAAGAAGGGCATCGCCGCCGAACTGCTCGACGAAAAGCTCGCCCAGTTCGACCTGGCGCGTCTGGCCAAGATCCTCGATTCCAGCCGCGACTACCAGTTCGGCTACCTCGGCCTGCAAACCCTGTACGACCGCTATTTCCTGCACATCGAAGAGTCGCGCATCGAACTGCCGCAGGCTTTCTTCATGCGCGTGGCGATGGGCCTCGCGATCAACGAAGTCGACCGCGAAGCGCGCGCCATCGAGTTCTATCAGGTGCTGTCCTCGTTCGACTTCATGAGCTCGACGCCGACCCTGTTCAACGCCGGCACCCGCCACAGCCAGTTGTCTTCCTGCTACCTGACCACCGTCACCGACGACCTCGACGGCATTTATCAGGCGATCAAGGAAAACGCCATGCTGCAGAAATACGCTGGCGGCCTCGGCAACGACTGGACCCCGGTGCGCGCCATGGGCGCCCGCATCAAGGGCACCAACGGCAAATCGCAGGGCGTGGTTCCGTTCCTCAAAGTGGTCAACGACACCGCCGTCGCGGTTAACCAGGGCGGCAAGCGCAAGGGCGCGGTG
>JAAOZY010000141.1 GCA_012274205.1 Betaproteobacteria bacterium | reverse complement strand
TCGGCCGGCACCACGAACCAGGGCGCCTCCGGCGTGCTGGTCTGTTGGATCATGTCCTCGTAGGCGGCCATGTATTTGTCCCACAGCTTGCGCTCGGCGACGTCGGCTAACGAAAACTTCCAGCGCTTGGCCGGCTGCTCGATGCGGTCGAGCAAGCGCTGGCGCTGTTCCTCGCGCGAAACATTGAGGAAGAATTTCAAGATGCGCGTGCCGTTGCGGGCGAGATGGCGCTCGAAGGCGCGGATATCGTCGAAACGCTGCTGCCAGATATCCTTGCCGAGGCTGTCCGGCGGCAGCTTCTGCCGCGCCAGATACTCGGAATGCACGCGCACGGTCAGCACTTCCTCGTAATGCGAACGGTTGAAGATGCCGATGCGGCCGTTCGCCGGCAACCGCTGGCCGATGCGCCAAAGGAAGTCGTGCGACAACTCCTCCGCGCTCGGCTGCTTGAAACTGTGCACCTCGACCCCTTGCGGGTTGAGGCCGCTCATCACGTGCTTGATCAGGCTGTCCTTGCCGGCGGCGTCCATCGCCTGCAGCACGATCAGCACCGACCGGCGGTCGCTGGCATAGAGCCGCTCCTGCAATTCGCTGAGCCGCGCGATGCCTTCGCCGAGCATGTCTTTGGCGTCGTGCTTGTCGACGCTCAGGCCGCAGCACTCGGCTGGATCGTGCGCGGCCATGCGGAATTTTTTGGGACTGTCGATGCGAAAGCGGCTGGCGATGCGGTCGAGTTTCATGGCGGCGAATTCTACCCTTTGGCAAGCCGTTGCGCCAGGAACGCCGTGACGAAGCGCGGCATCATGGCATCGAAATCGGCGAGTCCGCGCACGATGCGGATGTCGGATAGCTCCGGCTGGCCTTGGCGCGCCAGCCACTCGCGGATGCGCGCGCGCAGCGGCCCGGCATCGAGCGGCGAGCGCAACGTCTTGATCGCCACGATCAGCGCGCCATCGACGACGACGGTCCAGCCCGGCTCGGTGGCGAATTCCGCCGCATCACACCCGGTTTCCTCCTTGAGCTCGCGCCGCAGGCTGAATGCGAGATCGACCTTGCCGTCGATAATGTCGTCGGGATCGGGCGTGCCGCAGGGAAAATAGATTTGGCCGGCATGGAAGGTGTGCGATCCCATGACGCCGAGCAGGACCGCGCCGTCGGCCGACAGCATCGCCGCCGCGCCAAAACAGTCGTGCACGCCGGCAGGCGGCCGGCCCCAGGCGGTCCAGGCCGAGAAGCTGGCGTAGTCGGTCTCCAGGAAGGCGCCGTGCAGCACGCCGTCGCGCAGCTCATGGCTATTCAGCAGCAACACGTGGCCGTTCCACAACGCCGGTTTCTCGCGCTGCAGGGCGGCGAAAGTGGCGTCGATCTCGGCGCGCCGCTCGCTGGCGAAAGCCCAGGGCTGTTGCTCGAAGCTCAACTCCAGCCGGTCGACGCGAGTGATCGCCGGTTGCGTGTTCATGCGCGGATTTCTTCCACGTCGAACAGGCGGCTCGGCTTGACGATCTCATCCTGCGCCGCGATCAGCTGGATTTCGCGCGCGCCCGCCTCCGCGGTCCTGGCCAGCACGCCGAAGATGGCGGAGGCCGAACGCGCCAGCGCCTCGTCGACGCGACCGCTGCGCAGATAATGCGCGAAGAACAGCGCGGCGATGGCGTCGCCCGCCCCGTTCACCGCCAGCGGCAGCTTCGGCGTGCGCAGGCGGAAACAGGCGCTTGCGTCCGAGGCCAGCAGGTCGATGGCATCCGCCGGCGTCTCGACCGTGTGCAACGAGGTGACGAGGATGGCGCGCGGCCCAAGATCGTGCACCGCCTTGATCGCGTCGCGCGCCTCGGCCAGCGTCGTGCTGGCGCGGCCGGACAGGTAATCCAGCTCGAACTGGTTGGGCGTGATCGCGTCGGCGGCCGGTACCGCTCTATCGCGCATGAATTCCGGGATGCCATCGCGCACGAACACGCCGCGGCCGACATCGCCGATCACTGGATCGCAGCAGTAGTCCGCGGCGGGATTGGCGCGCTTGACCGCCGCCACCGCGTCGAGAATGGCTTCGCCGATATCGGCGCCGCCCATGTAACCCGACAGCACGCCGTCGCAGGCGCTTAAGCACCCGCGCTGCGCGATGCCGGCGACCAGATCGCGGATCAGCGATGCGCCGAATACCTCCCCGCGCCAGTCACCGTAGCCGGGATGGTTGGAGAACTGCACGGTGTGGATCGGCCACACCTCGACGCCCAGCCGCTGCAGCGGGAACACCGCGGCCGAGTTGCCGACATGGCCGTAGGCGACGTGCGACTGGATGGAGAGGAGGTTCACTTTACTTGCCGCCGCGCCAGGGGCCTCATCCTTCGAGACGCCCGCTTCGCGGGCTCCTCAGGACGAGGGGAAACGAAAAGGCCTCATGGAGAGGAGCGTCGCGAAAGCGACGCGTCTCGAACCATGAGGCCGTAGAACAGCACAGCTCTCCCGCGATGGGGAGAGGTAAACTTCGCTACTTCATCCCCATCTTCTTGTTGGCCGCGTCGACGTATTTGTTGGTGTAGGTCTTCGACAGATCGATATTGGCCTTGGCCACCGCCGGCGACGACTGCGCGAACACCGCAAGCACGGCTTCGGCTCCCTTCGGGTCCATGCGGCCGGTGTCGGAATACATCGCCATCGTGTTCTTGAGCGCGGCGATGTAGAGCGCCTTGTCCTTGGTGAATTCCGCCGGCATCTTGGCGGTGATCTCCTCGGCCGAATGCGAATGGATCCACTTCAGCGTGGACACGATCGCATTGGTCATCGCTTGCGCTTCCTTCTCGTGGCTGGCGATCCATTCGGCCTTGGTGTAGAGCGCGCCACCCGGATACTGGCCGCCGAACACAGCGAGCGTATCCTTTTCGGAGCGGGTGTCGGTGAGGATCTTGATGTCCTTGTACTTGCCGGCGAGCACCGTCACCGCCGGATCGAGCATGATGGCGGCATCGATGGTGCCCTGCTCCATGGCGGCAATGGCGGTGGCCCCAAGGCCTACGCCGATGACGCCGACCGAGTTTGGATCGACCTTGTTCTTGCTCAGCATATATTTGAGGAAGAAGTCGGTGGAGGAGCCGGGCGCCGAGACGCCGACCTTCTTGTTGGCGAGGTCCTTGATCGATTTGATCTCGGCGGTGTGCTTGGGCGAGATCACCAGCGCGAAGCCGGGGAAGCGGTCATAGACCACGAAGGCCTGCAGGTGCTGGCCCTTGGCGGCGAGATTGACGCAGTGGTCGAAATAGCCGGACACCACGTCGGCGCTGCCGCCGATCACGGCCTTGAGCGATTCCGAGCCGCCTTTGAACTGCACCACGTCGACATCGACGCCGGCCTTTTTGAATTCGCCGAGCTGATGGGCCAGCATGGTCGGCAGGTAGCACAGGCACGACGCGCCGCCGATGGCGAGCGTCACCTTCGATTGCGCGAGCGCCAGCCCGCTGGAAAGCAGTAGCGCGGCCAGCGAAACGCCGAACCGCCGGAACATTGCGGACATGATTTCCTCCCTGTTTGCCTTGGCCTTTCAGCAGGCCATTTCGGCGGCAAAGATAGGCCAGCGCGGAGGGCCTGCCTAGGGCTCTGACTCGTGCCCCGGATGCGGCGCAGCACGAAGCGATAGCGTAGTGGTGCGCCGCTGATCCGGGGCCTTTACAAGCTCCGAACCTGTAAAGGTCCCGGGTCTGCAGCGCACCGTTCCGCTACGCTACACGCTGCGCTGCGCCCGGGACACGTCAATTTACGGCCTCGCCGCGCCCACCGCCGGCCATCAGACCGGCAATACGCTGAAGGACTTCGGTCGCCGCGTTACTTCGCTGCGCCTGGTTTCGGCTGCGCCGACGAGTGGTGGTGCGCGATCAGCCAGCGTCTCACGTCTGGCTTATAGGTGTAGACGTAGGTGTAGCGGGCCGGCTTGTCCACGCGAGCGGTCCCCTCGTTCACCGTGAAGGTGTAGAGCCCGGCGACAACGCCCATGTTGCAGCCGGCACGAACAATGGCGCGGGTGTCGATGCGTCCGACCGGATGCTGCTCGAGGAAATGCACGAAGTATCCACGGAGCTGGCTACTGCCGATCAGCGGTCCGTTCTCGAATGTCGGCAGCAGGACCGCGTCCGGCGTGTAAGTCCGCACTACCGCGTCGGGATTCTGTTGCAGCGTTTTGTTCCATTGCTCGAACAGCGCCTTGGCGAGCGGTTCGGTCATGAGCTGGCATCGTGCGGGCTTCGCGGTCCTCGACCAGCCCTCGGACGCAAAGGCCATGACGGCGAGAAGGGCGACGGCCGCGATCGCATAACCGCGCACGTACATTCGAGCTGAGTGTTTCATGGCAACGGCCCTCCCTGGCTGAGCAGCCATTTCGCCGGCCGGTTTGCTGCCGAAGGCGGCTCGGCCAGAGGATAGCGCAAATCAAAAACCGCAACAACCGACGCGAGTACGACGATTAATTACTCGCTTACGGCCTCGCCTCGCCCACCGCCGGCCGCCACACCAGCAGCCGTTTCTCGACCAGCGTGACCACCGTATCGATGGCGATCACGAAGGCGGCCAGCACGAACATGCCGGCGAACACGCCGGCCGAGTCGAACACGCCATCGGCCTGCTGGATCAGGTAGCCGAGGCCGGCGGCGGCGCCGAGATATTCGCCCACCACCGCGCCCACCACGGCAAAGCCGATCGAGGTGTGCAGCGAGGAGAACATCCAGGACAGCGCCGACGGCCAATAGACGTGGCGCATCAGCTGACGCTCGCTCATGCCCAGCATGCGGGCGTTCGCCAGCACGGTGGGGCTGACTTCCTTGACGCCCTGGTAGACGTTGAAGAACACGATGAAGAACACCAGCGTAACGCCGAGCGCCACCTTCGACCAGATGCCCAAGCCCAGCCAGAGCGTGAAGATCGGCGCCAGCACCACGCGCGGCAGCGCGTTGACCATCTTGACGTAAGGATCGAACACCGCGGCGGTGCGTGGCTGGCGCGCGAACCAGAAGCCGACCAGCACGCCGCCGACCGAGCCGAGCACGAAGGCGAGAACCGATTCGATCAGCGTCACCCACAGGTGCTTCCAGATCACACCGGAAACGAACCAGTCGACCACTTGGGCGGCGACGTCCACCGGATTGGAGAAGAAGAACGGTGGCAGCAGAATTATACCGAGCACCTTGTAGGTGGAGAGCACGTACCACAGCGCGATCGACACGACTGCGACTCCGGCCTGCAGGAGGAGGAGCGTGAATTTAGACATGGATAACGCTCCTCCTTTTTGCGTGCGCGAGAGTCAACCGCCTTAGAGCGGGTTTTTGAATAGCCCGATGATGCCGGTCGAACCCTTTACGTGCCCCGCGATCTTGCTGAACAGTTCAAGCTTGGTAAGCCCGGACGGTAGCGCCTTCGGGTCGAGATCGGTGGCGATCAAGAGAAAGATGTAGTGGTGCGGCGTCGTTCCCGGCGGAGTGCAAGGACCGTTGTAGGTGCCCTTCTTGAAGGTATTGCTGCCGCCGACGAACTTATTGGAAGGATTGCTCGCCTCGCCCTCGGCCAATCCGGAAACCGACACGGGAATGCCGTAGGCCACCCATTGGTCGACGCCTGTGCCGCGAGCTTCGGGATCCATCACCAACAGCGCGAAGCTCGATGTTCCGAGCGGCACATTCTTCCAGGACAACGCCGGCGAGATGTTTTCGCCAACGCAATTCGGGTTGCTCTTGATGTTACCGGCGTTTTTCTTCGCCAGCATGGCGCCATCCTTGAAGGCAGGTGAGCTGATCTCGAACGCTCGGCGGAGGCGCTGCCTGAGAGCAGCAGAACACCGGCGGCTGCGGCGAGCAGATGACGAAATCCTGGCATGATATATCTCCCTTGTTGATTGGTTTCTTCCTTGCTTGCTGACGATACTAGTGGAGCGAATTTGACATTTGATACCCATTTGCGGCTGGTCGCTCATCAAATGTCAAATTCAAAGCTCCACTAGAATCAAATAATTGCTAGTGGTCCTTTGATTCCGACATTTGCTCGGGAGCTTGCAGCGGCGGGA
>JAAOZY010000023.1 GCA_012274205.1 Betaproteobacteria bacterium | reverse complement strand
CTGGCCCATGACGTGGCGTCACGGTGATCTTTTTTTTCAGCCCGATCGCCTTGATGTTGCCGACGATCTCGTCGAACACCCCCTTGTTACGCTCTCTGGGATTCAGTACATCGATCTTGTCGATCGGGATTATCCGTATCGCACTCGGCTGCAGCTTTTCCGTCATGCCGCTCTCCGTATCCGTGTCCGTTCTGCCATTCCATATAGGTAGTCCAGGTTGTCGAAGCGGTAGCTCTCAAATTCGACAGGATTGCGATCGGCCAGGTTGATGCGGGGCTGCACAAAATCCAACCGTGGCAACAGGTAATAATCCAGTGCCGTCTGATTGGCCTGATCAAGCCGAACCGCCACGGTAATGTCCGGAGCCAAGCTGGTGTCGAACCGCACCTTCCAATGGTTGCGGCCACTTTCGGGTATCTGGCAGCGCGCCAGAACCAAGGAGATGCTGAATTCGTCATTGATCCGCAAAAGGTCAGTGGCCGGGTCGCGCCGGACGACGCCCCCGAGACTGGCAATTTGACTTTCGGTCTGGTTGACGATTTCAGGGTGGAAGCGGCGCAGGAACTTGTTGGTTTCCAGATAGCCGTAATCGCGATCGGGCGTAAACCCCACCATTTAATACGCGCGGATCAAACTACCGAAGCGGTGGGCGTAGATCGAGGTGGACGGCATGCCCTCGGTCTCGTCGATGATTAGGCCGGACAGTAGCCCACGGTTTTGGTACAGGGACCGCAGGCGCTCGATCAACTCCTCGTTGGTATAACGGTGTGCCCGGGCCAGAAGGATGCCCTGCGCAGTGTAGAACACGTCGGATGGCACGATAGACTCGAATGCGCCGACCTTCTTGATCCACATGTCTGGTGTGTTTTCAACCCGCAGCTTCTTGAGCTTGAACGAAATTCGGTTGTAGACGTTGTTGCCGATATATTTCTCATTGATGAGCACTTCGTGCACGGTAGCTCGTGTCCACTCGCGGTCCAGGTCGGTGCGCACTGCCATGCCGTTCAGTCGCTCGGCGATCTCGGTCTCGACCAGGCCGTCGTCGATAAACCATTGGTACATCCGGTTGACGGTGCGAATTTCGTCTTCCGGTCCGGGCATGAGAATAACGCGGTCGGTCTGCAGGCTCTTGTGCTCGCCCCGAGTCAGTTCCGCTTTGATGGCGCCGGTCTGGTCTATGAGCACGCGGCGCAGGCCGTAGCCCGCGGGGCCGCCCTGACGAAAACCGAGCTCAATCAGTCGGCATTGCCCGGCAAACACCTTGGCGGACAGTTCACGGCTGTACTCGCCGGCCATGGCTCGTTTGACGCCCTTGACGATAGTGGACACCGGGGAGCCGTCATTCTCGAACTGCTCGGCGCAGTAGGCAACCTGAATTCCCGCACGTCGGCACCGGTATTCGTAGTAAGCACTCTCGTCGGCATCCTGGAAGCGACCCCACCGACTGACGTCGTAGACCAAGATGATCGTGAAGTCCGCTGAGCCGTTTTCGACGTCGTTGATCAATTTCTGCAGAGAAGCGCGCCCATCGATGCGCAGCCCGCTTTTACCGGCATCGGCATAAGTACGTACGATTTCGATACCGCGTCGGGCAGCGTATTCGCGAATCTTGTCGGCCTGATTCTCGGTCGAATACTGTTGGTGCTCGGTGGACATGCGTACATACTCGGCGGCTCGGAGCAGGGAGGGTTGCTCGGAGCCTGCATCGCCTGTGATCTCGAATGGCATTTGTATTGGTCGCCCAATTATCGGTTTCGCGGTGTCAAGTCACATCGAGATACCGCGTAACCAGAGCAACAGCGGCGCAGGAAACATTTCGAAGACTTGACAGCGTGCAAGAGAATCGAAGTCTATGGACCTCAAAATGCGCCACGGTACTCGCTGCGTCTTGTTGCGCCTATGGCGTAGTCTCTTTGCAACGCTCCGCGGCTTGATCGTAAGGAGTTGAAATAAGGGTAATTTCGACGGTCCACGCATCCATCTTTACAATCCCGGATGGCGGCGCAGGGCTGATCTGATAAATGCCTGAGCGCAATGGAAAAACAGGCGGCGACGCGTCGTTCTTTGCAATCAGGGTTTCGCGCCGCCGAGCATTGCGATCGCGTTGCTGGGCGCGGTTGCGTTCTATGTACTCGGGATGATCGGCGCGATAGTCGCGCCAATAGTCGGGATTGCGTTCGCACCATGCACGTTGTGCTCGTGCCTGGTTGTCTTGATAGTCGTGATCATCCCGGCGCTTGTCGATCTGCCAACGGCGCTGTCGTTCACGCTGGCATGCTGTTGCCGAGCAGTAACATTGTTGTGGGACTTGCGGGCGCGGACGAAATTCAAGACCGCATGCCGCACATTGTCTGCTCTCCATGAAATTTCTCCGCACCAGAATTGTGCGGGTAGCGTGCGTGATTCAGTGCGCAAATTACAGGCCGAGATTAGAGCGCTTGTATATGATGACTGGCGGTGCGCAGCACGCCTTTGGAGAGCGGGGGTGAATTGGCCGGACACATGGCCAAGAGGGGGCCGCAGGCCCCGCGAAATTTTTCAGGAACTGGGATTTAGGAAAAGCGGGGAGCGTTACCGCTCCCCTGATATTGCGCTTATGCGGCCATAGGCTCGGCCTGGACAGACTGAAACCCGTGGAGATAATCAAGGGCACGCTGCGCGTGGGCTGCGGCCTGGAAGATGGCGCGCTTATCATTTTGTAGAACTTTGAGCCAGGGCCCGATATAGGCGGCGTGGTCATCGCGGGGCTCGGGAGTGATGCCAAGATCGGCACAAAGGAAAGCGGCGCCGAGTTCGGCGACAAGCTCTTCGCGGGCGTAGCCTTCATCGCCGAAGCGCTGGCGGCCGAAGTCACGGTCAAGGCGGCTCGGGTGCTTGGTCCAGTGCGTCAGTTCGTGCGCCTTGGTGGCGGCGTAGCTCTCGGCGTCCTTGAAGGCTTCAGGGGCCGGAAGCTGGATGATGTCGGCGGCGGGGGCGTAAAAGGCGCGGTTTCCTCCATGGCGGAAGGTTGCGCCGGTCGCATCAAAGAATCGTTCGGTGTTCTCGATGAGTTGCAGCGGCTGGCCTTTCGCCTCCGGCGTGGGCTGATAGCGGGCGGGTAACCCGTCGATCTGCTCCACATTAAAAACGGTGTAAGCCTTCATGAAGGGGATTTCGCGCTCGATGGCCTCGCCGTTGTCGGCGGTCTCGGTTTTGGTGAAGCGGTCGGCAAAGACGACGAGCGAGCCATGCTCGCCTTTGCGCACCTGGGCGCCGATGGTTTCGGCCTGCTTGTAGGTCATCCAGGTATTTGCGGCGTAACCCTTGGCGAGGGTTTCACCCCATAGAAGCAGAATATTGATGCCTTGATAGGGCGTGCCATTGTGGCGAAGCGGGCGAGTAATGCGGCCTTCCGTGTTGCCGGCGTTCCACGGTTTCAACCATGGGCGGATGCCTTGCTCAAGGTCGGCAATGATGCGCTCGGTCACGCGGGTGTAAACGTCTTTGCGGTCTATGGTGCTGGTGGTCATGATGTCTATTCCTTTAATGGTCGGTGGCTCGTCGGGGAAAGGCGGGGAGCCTTGCGGCTCCCATGGCTCTGCGTGTGGCTTGGCCTCAGAGCAGGCCACGCTCGGCAAAGCTCAAACTCGAATCAAGCGCGATGATGAAATGGTCCAAAACCTTGATGTCAACCAAGGCCAAAGTCTGTTTAAGGGTCTGGGTCAGAAGCTCGTCGGCGCGGCTAGGTTCGGCTATACCGGAGGGGTGGTTATGCGCGAAGATCACGGCCGCAGCATTGAAGGACAGCCCTTTCTTGAGGATTTCGCGGGGATAAACGCTCGTCTGCGTGAGGGTTCCACGGAAGGATTCATGGGCGGAGATCACCCGGTTTTGAGCATCGAGCCATACGCACCAAAACGCCTCATATTCGAGGGGTGCGAGGTTAAGCCTGAGGTAATCCCTGACCGCGGCGGGGGAAGACATGGCCGCTCCGTGTTGGCGCATCTGCTTACGTAGTATTTCAAGCGCGGCATTGATGGCGGCTTCTGCGTTGCCATATTGCTGAATCATCTGTTTGGCGGAATAGCGTTTCATGTGGGGCTCCTAGGTTCTGAAGGGAGATCCTTCAAAGCCCAAGCCCCCTTCCTCACGGAAGGGCGGGGGGACTGGTGGGGTGGACGGCAGAAGGTTAGGTTTCTTCCGCTTTGTCTTTGTCATCCCCCGTCGCCCTTTCGCAAAGAAACAAGGGCGTCGGGGGATGACAAGGGGGAAGGAACCGGATTTAGTTAGAGGGGTTTGACTTGAAATAGACAAACCATGACAGAGCGATGTTCGCTGGCGTGGTTTGTTGGATTGGGACTTACGGGGGAATTACCATGGCAACGATTCGGGCGCTCAAATCCAAAAAAGGAAACGGATATGTGAGCGGCCGTCAAGCAATCCCGTCACAGGAAACCTGGCGCGTGCGTTGCCGGGTGGTCTGGTTTGAGGAAACATGACACCACTCACGCAGCACTTTGCCCTATGCTAGTCGCGTGTTAATCTCCTCATATAGTCTGGGAGATACGATGAGAAAGCTGTTCACAATCGGATACGAAGGCGCTCAGCTCGCCGATTTCTTGGCGATCCTTGCCCGGCACAAGGTGAGCGTGGTCGTGGACGTTCGGGAGCTGCCGCTCTCACGTCGCAAGGGATTTTCCAAGAACAGTCTCGCCGGGGCCCTTGCGGCCGATGGCATCCTCTATCAGCATGAGAAGGCGCTCGGAGCGCCTCGCGATATCCGGCACCGTCTGCGGGACGATGGCAATCTGGCAATCTACTTCCGCGGCTTCGATCGATACCTCGCAACGCAAGCAACTGCGCTCCAACACGTAGCGGAAACCTGCATGGGTAATGTCGCGCTACTGTGTTTCGAGCGCGACTACAAAACGTGCCACCGTTCATCGGTTGCGCGCGAGCTCGGGCGCCTGGCGGATCTGGTGCCAGTCCATTTGGAGGTGGAAGGCCATGGGGCAGTTCGAAAAGCGGCGGGCGTGTATCCTCGTCAAGGCGTACCCGCAACCTAGCCAGCAATACGAGGAAACCGTCTGCGTCGCGGCGGTCACAGAGGATCACCATCTCCTCAGGTTGTACCCAATTCGGTTTCGGCATCTCGCTGCCAATCAGCGCTTCGGTCGATTCGATTGGATCGAAGTCGAGATGACCCGCGCTACAGATGATCCGCGCCCAGAAAGCTTCCGCATTAAAGAGGACACGCTGCAGATCCTGATGGCAGGCGAAAAGGTGTCACCGGAAGAGCGTGTCCGGCTTTGGAAGCCTTGTATTGCCCGTTCCCTTACTGTGCTAGAAGACGAGCAGCGTACGACACAGCGAAGCCTGGGGATTATCCGGCCCGATGATGGCACGGTGCGTTTCAAGTTTCAGCAGTTGGACGGCGCAAGCGAAGATGACCAGGACACCGCGCGCTCGGTCTATGTACAGCAGTCTCTAATTGAGGAGCCGCTCAAGCCGCTGCCCAAACCCGAATACGTCTTCCGCTACCAGTTCTCCTGTGGCGGCACACAACACACGATGCAGCTGCATGATTGGGAAGTTGAGACGACGTATCACAAATATAAGTGGAGTTACGGATCGCCTGAAAAGGCCCTGGATAAAATGGTCGAGTACTACGAACGACGGGCGCCGGCGATGAACCTACATCTCATCATGGGCAACATGCATAAGCGCCCGTGGCAATTCATCGTCATTGGCGTACTGCGCACCACCGCAGATATTGATCGTGCTGACGCGCAGCAACAACTTTTATAGGCGTCGCCGGGGGGAGTTGGCGCAGGGGCGAAAAGTGGTGGACACGCGCATACCGGTCTGCATGCTGAATGAGATTGCGAAAAAGGAGCGCGAGGTAGATGCTGCAATCGAATATTTTCGATTGTTAAGGTAAGATGCCGCTGTCCTCTCGCGCGAGTTTCGCGGGGCGTAGCGTGTATGTATTGGGGGCATTATTGGGGGCATCTTACAAAATCCAAATCCGCAGATCAAGCATTGATGCGGCTTACAGGCTAATTTGTGAATCCTCTACCCGCACCAATTCGAACAAGGTCCAGCCAAAGCGGCATGCGCCGGACCCTGCGCGCTCGAGCACGCAAGCGGCGCGCTGCCCGCAAGGGCCAATACAGGAGAACCGGGCGATGCGCTCGAATCAGGGAAGCCAGGTGCTGGGCATCATCGGCGGCAGCGGCGTCTACGACATCGACGGCCTCGCCGGCAAGCGCTGGGAGAAAGTCGCCTCGCCCTTCGGCGAGCCCTCGGACGAAATGCTGTGCGGGGAACTCGATGGTCTGCCCATGGTGTTCCTGCCGCGCCACGGCCGCGGGCACAGGATCCCACCCTCCGAAATTAATTTCCGCGCCAACATCGACGCGCTAAAGCGCCTCGGCGTGACCGACGTCGTGTCGGTGAGCGCGGTGGGGTCGCTGCGCGAACACCTGCATCCGGGCATGTTCGTCATCGCGGACCAGTTCATCGACCGCACTTTCGCGCGCGAGAAGAGCTTCTTCGGCACCGGCATGGTGGCGCATGTGTCCATGGCGCATCCGGTTTGCAGCCGCCTCGGCGATCATCTCGAGGCGGCGGCGCGCGCAGCCGGCATCGAAACCGCGCGCGGCGGCACTTACCTCGTGATGGAGGGCCCGCAGTTCTCCAGCCTGGCCGAGTCCGAGATGTACCGCACCTGGAATTGCGACGTGATCGGCATGACCAACATGCCCGAGGCGAAACTCGCGCGCGAGGCCGAGATGTGCTACGCGACCGTCGCGATGGTCACCGACTACGATTGCTGGCATCCGCATCACGACGACGTCACGGTGGAGGCGATCATCTCGGTGCTGCTCGCCAACGCGGAGAAGGCGCGCACGCTGGTGAAGAAATTGGCGCCGCTGCTGGCGCACGATGCGGCGGCAGCAGGCTGCGGCTGCCGCCGCGCGCTGGAGCATGCGCTGATCACTGCGCCCGAGGCGCGCGATGCCGCCATGCTGCGCCGGCTCGATGCCGTGGCTGGGCGCGTGATCAATCCAAAGTGACGCAATAGGAATCCCGAAATCATGCCGATCAAATCGCTCATCCGCACGGTTCCGCACTATCCCAAGCAGGGCGTGATGTTCCGCGACATCACCACCCTGCTCAAGGATCCGGTCGGGTTTCGCATCACCATCAACGAATTTGTGCACCGCTATACCGCGGCGAAAATAGACAAGGTCGCCGGCATCGAGTCGCGCGGCTTCATCATCGGTGCCGCGCTCGCGTTCCAGCTCGGCGTGGGCTTCGTGCCGATACGCAAGAAAGGCAAGCTGCCGGCGGAAACCGTCGGGCACGACTATGAACTGGAATACGGCGTGGACCGCGTCGAACTCCATGTCGACGCGGTGTCCAAGGGCGAGCGCGTGCTGCTGGTGGACGACCTGATCGCGACCGGGGGCACCGCCGAGGCCGCAATCACGCTGATCGAGAAAATCGGCGGCAAGGTGGTGGAAGTCTGCGCGGTGATCGACCTGCCCGACCTGGGCGGGCGGGCACGCCTGGAAAAGCTCAGGCACAAGGTGTTCACCTTGTGCGCGTTCGAGGGCGACTGAGCGCGCCCTTGGGCGGCGCCGCCGCCTGAATCAGACCGCGCGATCTGGATATCGCGGCGGCCGCGCTCGGCGGTCGATCAGGGGCAGCAGTTGCTGCTGCAGCAGGCCGTGGCCGCGGGCTTTTTCGCGCGCACGAAGGCGCTCATGAATTTCCCGTCGACTTGGGCCGCGATCGCGTCGACGTCCAAGCCCTGCCCGGCGAGGAACTGCCGCGCATCTTCGACCTTGTAGATGCGCGTCGGTTCGAGTTCGATCGCTTCGAAGCCCGCGCGCGCGAGCTTTTCCCGGTAATCGGTGTCGCGCAGCGCGCCGGCGATGCAGCCAATCCACAGTTCGACATTCCTGCGCACGGCGGCCGGGATCTCGCCGGTGACGACGACATCGGAGACGGCGAAGCGACCGCCGGGCTTCAGCACCCGGAACGCCTCGCGCAGAACCTGATCCTTGTCGGACGAAAGATTGATCACGCAATTGGAAATGATCACATCGACCGCATTGTCCGGCAGCGGAATATGCTCGATCTCGCCCTTGAGGAATTCGACATTTTCCACGCCGGCCTGTTTCTGGTTGGCGCGCGCGAGCGCCAGCATTTCGTCGGTCATGTCCAGGCCGTAGGCCTTGCCGGCCGGCCCGACGCGCCGCGCCGACAGCAGCACGTCGATGCCGCCGCCCGAGCCCAGGTCGAGCACGGTCTCGCCCGGATTCAACTGCGCCAGCGCTGTCGGATTGCCGCAGCCGAGCGAGGCCTGCAGCGCCTGCTCCGGGACTTCGCCGCCCTGCTGCGTGCTGTACAGGTTCGAGGTGATCGGGTCGCAGCCGCCGCCGGCCGTGCGGCTGCCGCCGCAGCAGGAGGAAACGCCGCCCTGAACGCGCAGCGCGGCTGCGCCGTATTTCTGTTTCACCACTTCTCGTATGCTCTCGCTGCTCATGCGCGTGCTCCTTTCAGGCATTGTTCAAATGCCGCGCTCATACCAGCCGCGCGGGGAATTCACCGTCTTCACCACCAGCAGCATGACCGGCACCTCGGTCAGAACGCCGATCACCGTCGCCAGGGCCGCGCCGGACTCGAAGCCGAACTGGCTGATGGCGGCGGCGACCGCGGCCTTCGCGGTGATTTCACGTGGCGCGCTCATTGCCTACTCAGCCGTCGCGCGCAGCTTGCCGATGTCGTTCAATTTCGCCTGCAGCGTCAGCCGGTCCAGTTTGTCCACCGGCAGGCTGAGGAACTGGCCGATGCGGGTGCTGAGCTGCATGTAGGCGCGCACGAAGGCCTTGCGCTTGTGCGCGTCCGTGCCCTCGACCGCGGCCGGATCCTCGACCCCCCAGTGCGCCGTCATCGGTTGTCCCGGCCAGATCGGGCAGACTTCGCCGGCGGCATTGTCGCAAACGGTGAAAATGAAATCGAGCTGGGGAGCCCCGGGGGCGGCGAACTCATCCCAACTCTTGCTGCGAGCGCCGGCGAGCGGGAGATGGTGCTGCGCCAGCAGCTCCATTGCATAGGGATTGGCTTTGCCCGCCGGGTGGCTGCCGGCGCTGAATGCGCGGAAGCGGCCCTTGCCGGCATGCGCAAGGATGGCTTCGGCGAGAATGCTGCGCGCGGAGTTGCCGGTGCAAAGAAATAATACGTTGAATACGCGTTGGTTCATCGGGTCCGTCCGGAGCTATTCAGCGCGCGGCCGCGCTGCGCGGCCGTGTTGCCGGCGTTGCGGCAGCTGCCGCTTTGGGCAGACATTGCGCGCCCTGGCAGCAGTTGTCGGTGAGAAAGGCGAGCAGCGCATCCATGAGCGCGTAGTCCGCCGCATAGAAAATGAAGCGGCCATCCTGGCGCCCGCGTATCAGGCCGACG
Organism: Betaproteobacteria bacterium; assembly: GCA_012274205.1. Taxonomy (GTDB): domain Bacteria; phylum Pseudomonadota; class Gammaproteobacteria; order Burkholderiales; family SG8-39; genus 2-12-FULL-64-23. The sequence continues at coordinate 3,411 of JAAOZY010000023.1, read as the reverse complement.
CGCGCGAGCTGCGCCAGGTGGAACGACAGCGTCGCCGCCGCGAGCCCGAGCTTGTCGCCGATCGCGCCTGCGTTCACGCCCGCCGGCCCTGCCTGCACCAGCAACCGGTAGATCGCGAGCCGCGTGTCGTGCCCCAGCGCGGCGAGGCGTCCGCTTGCATCTTTCATTTCCATGTTTCGAGTATTATGGAAATGAAAACCCCTGTCAAGTCCGCCGCGCCGGCGGCCGGGCAATGCGGCGTGCCGCAACGGCGCGGTGGCATAATGGCCGGGAAGGCGCTCGTACTGGGCGCGCGCATGCCTGATTCGGACCAGTCGAGTGACGGTGCAACAGAAGTGACGCGGTGATGAAAGCTACAAAAAGAATGGCTTTTCTTTCGATCGCCACTTCGATCGCGACGCTCGCCCTGAAATTCGGCGCCTACTTTCTCACCGATTCGGTCAGTCTGCTGTCGGATGCGCTCGAAGCTTTGGTGAATCTCGCAGCCGGACTGGTGGCGCTGACCGCGCTTACCGTCGCCGAGCAGCCGGCCGATGACAGGCACAGCTATGGGCACGACAAGGCGGAGTATTTCTCCATCGGCGTCGAAGGCACGCTGATCCTGTTCGCCGCAGCTTCCATCATCTATACCGGATGGAACCGTTTCATGCACCCGGCGCCGCTGGAAAACCTCGGCTGGGGCATCGGCGTCGGATTGCTCGCCGCGGCAATGAATTTCGCCACCGCGCGCCTGATGCTGGACGTTGCGGTCAAGCACGACAGCGTCACCATCGAGGCCGACGCCAAGCACCTGCTGACCGATGTCTGGACCTCGGCCGGCGTATTGAGCGGACTGCTGATCATCTTGTTTTTGCCGGGCTGGTCCATACTCGATCCGCTGATCGCGGTCGCCGTCGGCCTGCACATCGTCGTCACCGGCATCGACTTGCTGCGCCGCTCGATCGACGGCCTGATGGATGTGGCACTGTCGCCGCAGGAAATCGAGAAGACCGAGACTCTCATCCGCGCCGGACTGCCCGCAGGCGCGAGCTTTCACGCACTGCGCACGCGCAAGGCGGGCGGCGCACGCTTCATCGACTTTCACCTGCTGCTCCCCGGGGAGACCAGTGTGCGCGAGTCGCATGCCTTGTGCGACCGGCTGGAGGAATCGATCGGGAGTGAACTTGCGCGGGCGTCGGTGACCATACACGTCGAACCGCAAGAGGCGCACCCGGACCCGGCGCCTTTGCCGTGACCGGGGGATGAATTTGGAGACTGCGCAATGAAGTACAAGGACTACTACAAGGTACTCGGCGTCGAGCGCGATGCCGACATCGATGCGATCAAGAAGGCATACCGCAAGCTCGCGCACCAGTACCATCCGGACGTATCCAAGGATCCGGCCGGCGAGGAGAAGTTCAAGGAGATTGCGGACGCCTACCAGACGCTCAAGGATCCGGAAAAGCGCGCCGCCTACGACCAGCTCGGCCGGCATCAGCCGGGGGAGGATTTCCGGCCGCCTCCGGACTGGGGCAAGCAGTACGGCGAGACGCAGTTCGCGTTCGACGATATCGATCTGGCGGACCTGTTTGCCGGGCTCGCCGGGGGCGGGCCGCGGCGGCAGGGCGGCGCCATGCACATGCCCGGACAGGACTTCGAGGTCACGGCGCACATCACGCTGGAGGACGCCAGCCGCGGCACCACGGTGGATCTCAATCTCGCCATACCCGAATACGATGCGCAAGGCAGACTGCACCGGGTGGAGCGCGCATTCAAGGCGCGCATTCCCAAAGGCGCGACCGACGGGCAAAGGCTGCGCCTGCGCGGCAAGGGCGGAAAGGGTGCAAACGGCGGCCGTGATGGCGACCTGTATCTGAATATCGCGCTGCATCCGCATTCGCTCTATCGGGTCAGCGGCCACGATCTGTACCTGGACCTGCCGCTGACGCCGTGGGAGGCCGCACTCGGTGCCGTGGTCGAGGTGCCGACGCTCGGCGGCGCGGTGCATCTCAAAGTGCCGCCGGGAACGCACGCCGGACAGAAGATGCGGCTCGCCGGACGCGGGCTGCCCAAACCGCAGGAAGGCCAAGGCGATCTGTTCGCCATTGTGCAGATCGTCGTCCCCACCGTGCTGAGCGAGCGCGAGCGCGCCCTGTTCAAGCAGTTGGCGGAGGCGTCGAATTTCAATCCGCGCGGCCATTTCAAGCAGGAGGCGGGAAATGCAGGCTGACACGACTGAAGCGGTGTGGCTCGAATCCAAGCGCGAGTTTTCGCTGTCCGAGCTGGTGGAGTTATCCGGCGTGCCGGAACAGGTGCTGCGCGAGCTCGTCGACTATGGCGCGCTGGTGCCGACCAACCCGCGCGCCGCGCCGTGGACTTTCGCTGCCGGTTTCGTCGTCGTGGTGCGCACCGCGCGCCGCCTGCGCGAAGACCTGGAGCTCGAGCCGCAGGCGCTGGCCCTGGCGCTGACGCTGGTCGAACGCATACGCGAACTGGAAACGGAACTGTGCCTGCTGCGCGCACAACTGCCGCGGCGATCGCCCTAGGGGCTGTTGACCATCAGCACTGGTTTTGAAACCGGTCCCCGGCGCGCTCGCGCGACAGCGGCGCGCCCTTGTAAAACAATGTCAAACGCGGCCGTGGGCATTGATTTTTCCGCTGCATTTGGCTAAAAGTTGAAGCGCCCCCACCATTCCGCGAGATGCGCATGATCAGCCTGTTCGGAAGCAAAAGACCGGACCATCCCATGGCCGAGATCAAGGAGGCGCGCAAACTGCTCGAGGACTTGCCCGGCGGCGATGCCTTCAAATGCACGGACGAACTGACCCACTGGCTGCAGTCGGTGATGGCCGAGGAGGGCTTCAAGCCGGAATATCGGGCGCAACTTGTGCAGTTGCTGGACGAGACGGCGCAGGTCCATGTGCGCAAGCTCGCGCGCGACTACATGGCGTCGCCGCGCCTGAGCAAACTGCAGGAAATGCGGCTGTGGAAGGCGCTATACGAGTACTGGCGCGAGGCGGCGCTGGCCTACGCCGCCTGCGTCGAGCTGTATGCCGGGGGCGCCAAAGGTGCCGATGCGCTGAAGGGCAGCATGCCGCTGCTGCTCGCGCGCGCGCTGCGCGCGCTTGCCGCCCAGATGAAGTGGATGTATGTGCGCTACGGGCCGATGGAGCCTTCGGTGTGGTCCGCCGTTGCCAAGGTCTATGCGCTCGCGGAAACGCGCAAATTCGCGCAATCGCCGGTCACGCTCTATCCGGGCATTCCGGGCGAGTCCACGCCCGAACAGGAGTTTCTCAAGGCAGTGATGTTGTCCGCGTCTTCGCCCGACAGCCTGCTGCCGCTGGAGATCGAGCTGTGCGAGCGCCTGATCGCCCACGTCTGCGCCTCGTTCACGCTGCGCCTGGACCTGCAGCCGGACATCGCCTACTGGAT
>JAAOZY010000140.1 GCA_012274205.1 Betaproteobacteria bacterium | reverse complement strand
GTCCTCGAACGGCTTGGGCGTCGCCAGCCACAGCGACAGCGAAGTCGCCGCGTCCTGCGAATGCGATTCGAGCTGCTGCTGCAGAGAGAGGCGCGAATTGCCGAGGTAGACCGCTTCAACGCCTGCCAGCACCAGCAGGAACAGCAGCGAAGCGCCGAGAAATAATTGTCTGAATAGCGTCATGATCGGTTCCCCGGAAGCATAGCATTCACATTGGTGCGGTTCAGTACTGCAGTTCCCTTTCCAGCTTTTCCAGCAGCGCGCGCCACAAGCGGATCTGCAGCGAACTGCCGGCGCTGGCGCCGCGCCGGCCCTGGCGCTCGATCAGCAGATCCTCGTCGTTGAAACTGTAGACCGGTATCAGGTCGGGGCGCGCCGATGCCGGCATGACCGAATTTTCCAGATTGTCGAGAATCAGCGGCATCGCATTCGGTTCGCGATAGTAGGCGAGCACCATATGCGCCTGGTTCAGCCGCACCGCCTTCACGTAGGTGATCCGGAGGCGCTGGATCGGCACCCCCAGCTCCTTCAGCGCAAAGTACTTGGCAATGGAAAAATCCTCGCAATCGGCACCGTTGCTCGCCACCGCTTCGGCCGGCGTCGCCCAGTAGTCCTCCACGCCCCAATGCGCCTGATCGCTGAGGAAGGGCAGGCGGTTGAAAAACGCATTCACCGCGCCGAGCAGCCGCAGTTCGCCGGCGGCGTCCGGACGCGGCTCGGGCGGGACCGAGCGCACGAACGCCTGCCAGCCGCCGATGCGCGGCGGCACCTCCGGTCCGAATCTTGCCGCGTAGCGCTGCACCAGCCCCGGGGTGACGCTGCGCGAAAAGCCGAGGCCCTGCGCCGCCGCCAGCGCGATGCCGGCGGCGATCGCGATCAGCAGCAAAGACGCGAGGCGGCGCGGTGGCATGGGCATGGGCGGAAGCATCACGTGATTGTACTCAGAGTCTGTAACAAGACGAGGGGATATCCCCCAAGGGGACTTCCTCCGGGGCGTCTCCCCTCGTGCTCCCCTAATTCAGCCCGCAACATAAGGACTTTTGTTACGGACTCTCAATCGCGGCAGCGCGGCGCCGCCGCAGGTACAATGGATTTTCTGGCTGCCATGCGCGCAATCGAAAAGGAAACACCCATGCCGAAACTCAATGCGGGCGCCGTCGCCATCGCCTACGAAACGCGCGGCGCGGGACCGCCGCTGCTCATGATCAACGGTTTTCGCCGCAGCCATGTGGTGTGGCTGGAGGGCGTGCTCGAGCCGCTGGCCGAGCGCTTCCAGCTGATCCTGATGGACAACCGCGGCACCGGCGACTCCGACAAGCCGAAGGACGGCTACAGCATCGAGGCGTTTGCCGACGATTGCGCCGGGGTGATCGCCGGGCTGGGCCTGCCCTGCGCGCATGTGTTCGGCGTCTCCATGGGCGGGATGATCGCGCAGCGACTGGCCACGCGGCATCCGGACTCGGTGCACGGCCTCGCCCTGGGCTGCACCCACTGCGGCCGCGGCTCGATTGCGCCGGAAAAGCGCATCGGCGAGCTGTTGCGGCTGGTCCCCGGCGCCGGCATGGACGCGCGCGAAGTCGCGCGGCGCCAGGAGGAGGCTTACTACATGCCGCACTTCCGCGAAAGCCAGCGGGCGGTGATCGACGGCCTGTTCGACCTGGTCAACCGGAATCCGACGCCGCCGCATGCAGTGCGCGGACATCTCGATGCGATCGACGCGTTCGACGCCTGCGCCGACCTGGCGCGCATCGAGGTGCCGACCTTGGTGATCACCGGTGAGGGCGATGCGCTGATCCCGCCGGGGAATTCGCGCCTGATCGCGAGCCGCATTCCCGGTGCCCAGCTCGTGCTGCTGGAGGATGCGGCGCACTTTTTCTGGATCGAGAAGCCGCGGGAGACGGCCGACGCGCTGACCCGCTTCTTCGCGCAGGCATGATCTACGAACTCTATTACTGGCCGGGCATCCAGGGGCGCGGCGAATTCGTGCGCCTCGCGCTGGAGGAAGGCGCGGCGGAGTATGTCGATGTCGCGCTCCTGCCCGAAGAGCAGGGCGGCGGCGTGCCGGCGATGATGAAATTTCTCGACGGCAGCGACATTATTCGCCCGCCATTCGCACCGCCGTTCCTGAAGGCCGGCCGCAGGCTGATCGGACAGACCGCGAACATCCTGCAGTTCCTCGGCCCGCGACTGGGATTGGTGGCGCGCGACGCGGCCGGCCGGCTGTGGACGCAGCAGCTGCAGCTGACCCTGGCCGACTTCGTGCTCGAAATCCACGACACGCACCATCCCCTCGGTGCCGGGCTCTATTACGAGCAGCAGAAGAGCGCGGCCCGGCGCCGCAGCCGCGAATTCCTGGCGCAGCGCCTGCCCAAATTCCTCGGCTACTTCGAGCGCGTGATCGAGCGCAATCCGGACGGCGGCAAGTGGCTGGCCGGCAAGTGCCTCAGTTATGCCGACCTGTCCATGGCCCAGGTCATCGCGGGACTGCGCTACGCCTTCCCGGCGGCGGCGCGAACGGCGCTGCGCGCCTGTCCGCGCCTGCGCGCGCTGCACGATGAAGTCTTCGCCCGCCCGCGCATCCGGCGCTATGGCGCATCGGGGCGGCGGCTGGCGTTCAACAACGAAGGCATATTCCGGCGCTATCCCGAGCTTGATGCATAATTACGCCAGCGACGGAATTGTTTCCATTGAAATGAACTGACGGAGGTAGGCATGCCCGAAAACCTGCTCGATGCCCTGAGCGCCGGTGACGCCGAGCGCGTGCGCAGGCTGCTCGCCGCGGGAGCCGATTGCAACGCGCGCGACAGCGACGGCGCCACCGCGCTGATGCTGGCCGCCCATGCCGGCAGGCTGGATCTGGTGACAGCCCTGATCGATGCGGGCGCGGACGTGAACGCGGCCGATGAACGCGGCTGGGGCGCGCTGATGAAAGCGGTCTACAACGCGGATCTCGATCGCGGCTTTGCCGAGGTGGCGCAGGCCCTGATCGGCGCCGGCGCGAACGTGGAGGCGACCATCGGCTTTGGCGTGCGCCCCCTGATGCTCGCCGCGGGCTATGGCGAGACGGCTGTGGTGGAAACCCTGCTGCGCGCGGGCGCGGACGTATTGGCGCGCAACGAAGGCGGCCGCACGGCGCTGATGATGGTCAAGGAGAAGCATTACGTCGATGTGATCAACCTGTTGCACGAAGCCGAACGCGAAGCCGGCGTGGGCGAAGGCAGCTGTGAAACCAAGAACGCGCCCGGATCGAACGTCGTGACCTTCCTCAAGCCGCGCAAGTGAGCGCGCTGCCCGGCCGGCGCGACTCTCTCGGTTTCATCGGCTTTCTCGCGCTCTGCCTCGGCGTTTCCGCCCTCGGTGCAGCGGCGACCGCTACCAGCGTCGGCAGCTGGTACCGGACGCTGGCCAAGCCCGCGTTCAATCCGCCCGACTGGGTGTTCGCGCCGGTGTGGAGTGCGCTGTTTTTCATGATGGCGTTCTCCGCCTGGAGGATATGGCGGCGCGGCGGCCTGCGCCACGCACGCGCGGAGATGGCGTTGTTCGCGCTGCAGCTGACGCTGAACCTCGGCTGGTCGCTGCTGTTCTTCGGCATGCGTTCGATCGGCGCCGCCCTGGTCGAGATACTGGTCCTGCTGCTGGCGATCATCGCGACCAGCGCGGTATTCTGGCGGCGCGATCGCGTTGCCGGCATGCTGCTGCTTCCCTATGCGGCCTGGGTCGGCTTCGCTGCGGTTCTGAACGCCGCGATCTGGCGGCTGAATTAAACCAAGTGATTCAGAGTAGGACACGCGGATTGCAATATCGGCAGCGACAGCGCAGCCTGGTCCTTGCGCGGAATCGATTTATCCACCGGCATTGCCGCTTTTTGGTTACCATCACGTTGCCGGGATCCACATATTCTTCAAACAGCCTGCTGCCGCAGCGTCCGCCGCCCTGAACTTCGCCAACACACATGATCGCCAATCCGTTTTCACGTAGCGCCCAGCACCGGCACGCCGACCCGGCACAGCGCGTGCTCGGCGTTGCGGCGCTGCCAGCCGAATCGGTCGAACTGGCGCAGCTGCTGGCGCGTGATCCCGCGCCCGAGGTGCGCGCGGCGGCGGCGCAGCGCTGCACCGATCTCGCGGCGCTCGCCGCGGCGTGGGAACAGGAACCCGATGCCGCCGTGCGCAGCGCGCTGGGCGCTGCACTGGGTGCGGCGCTGGCGCTGACGCCGGACGCCGCGGCGGCACAGGCGCTGCTCGGGGCGGAGGGCTGCACCGATGCGATTCGCCTCGAGGTCGCGCAACGATCGCAGGATGCAGAACGCCGGCGCAGCGCGATCGCAGGCGTGCGCGACGAAGCGGTGCTGGTCGAGCTCGCCCTGCAGGGCGAGCATGCGGAAACGCGCATGGCGGCGGCCGGGCGCGTGGGCGCACCCGAGGCGCTGCGCCGGCTTGCGGACGCGGCGAAGAACAAGGATCACGGCGTGGCCAGGCTGGCGCGCCAGCGTCTGGATGCGATAACGCAGCGCCAGGTGCAGGACGCGGAGGCCGATGCGGTGATTGCGCAGCTCGATGCGCTGGCGACCGAGCCCGGGCCGATACTCAGCGCCGTGATCGAACTCAACCGCCGCTGGCAGGCGCTCGATCTGAGCGCGGATGCGGCGCGCCTGCAGCGCTGCGAGGCCGCGCGCCAGGCTATCCAGGCCAGGTTCGAGCGCGAGCAGGGCGAGCAGCGCACGCGAGTGCAGTTCGAGCGCAAGCTGGGGGCGTGGATAGATGGCCTGGGTAGCGCGGCATCGGCCGCGCCCGAGGCGCTGGCGACGCTGCACGGCGAACTCGCGGCACTGCGCGAAGAGGCGCAGGGCGCCGGCGACGAGGCCGCGCTGGCGCGCCTGGCCGAAGCCGAGCAGCGCATCCTGCGCTGGGAACAGGATTTTCGCGCGCTCGAAACCACACTGCGGCTGGTGCTGGAAGCGGAGCAGCTCGCCGGCGGCACCTCGATCGACAACGCGCAGCTGCCGGCGCGCTGGCAGGCGCTGGACCGCGCGATACGCACGCCCGAACTGACGCGCCGCTTCGAGGCCGCGATGACAGCGGTGGAGCAACGCCGGCTGGCGCAGATCCAGGCGACACAGCACGAAGCCAACGCGTTGCGCCAGCAGGTGCATGCCTTGCTGCACGGCGCCGAGCAGGCGCTGGCCGCGGGCCAGGTGCAGGCGGCGCGTGCCGCCGCCGATGAAATCAAGACGCTCAAGGCAGCCGCGGGTGCCTTGCCCAAGCCGACCACGCAGCGCCTGAGCCGCCTGGTGCAGCAGCTGGTGGAGCTGGAGCGCT
>JAAOZY010000139.1 GCA_012274205.1 Betaproteobacteria bacterium | reverse complement strand
GCGCTGCAGAATGCGGCTTCGATCGCCGGCCTGATGCTCACCACCGACTGCATGGTGGCCGAGCTGGTCGAAGACAAGCCGGCTGGCGGCGGCGGCATGCCCGGCGGCATGGGCGGCATGGGTGGAATGGGCGGCATGGGCGGCATGGACATGTGATGCAAACGTCCAGGAGCGGTGCGCCCTGGCGCGCCGCGACTGGAAACGCTTGCGTCCTTCCCCGGGCGGTTCATGCGGGGAAGCACCAATAGACAAAAAGCCCCGCTTCGGCGGGGCTTTTTTTTGCCCTGCGATTGGGCGCGCCTATCCCCCGCTGCTCGCGCCGGTGCAGTACCGGCAACGGTTTGCTACACTGAACCGAATAAGGGGAGATAGGGGAGATGAGAATACTCGTCGCCGAAGACGACGCGGTACTGGCCGAAGGCCTGCGCTGCTCCCTGCGCGAGGCGGGCTATGCCGTGAATTGCGTCAGGACCGGCGCCGAAGCCGACAGCGCGACCGCGAGCAGCGAGTTCGACCTGCTGATACTCGATCTGGGCCTGCCCAAGATGGGCGGGCTCGAAGTGCTGCGGCGCCTGCGCGCACGCCAGTCGCGCCTGCCGGTGCTCATACTCACGGCGATGGACGGCGTCAACGACCGGGTGCGCGGACTGGACCTGGGCGCCGACGATTATCTGGCCAAGCCGTTCGCGCTGGCGGAGCTCGAGGCGCGCGTGCGCGCACTCGCCCGGCGCGGCCAGACCGGCTCGCCGGTGCTGCGCCACGGCACGCTTTCCTATGACACCGTGGGCAAGGTGGCGCGCATCGAGGGCGAGATGGTCGAGCTGTCGGCGCGCGAACTGGCGCTGCTCGAAATCCTGCTGCAGCGCCCGGGCTGCATGGTAAGCAAGGAGCACCTGGTCGACAGCGTGTGCGAATGGGGCGAGGAGGTGAGCACCAACGCGATCGAGGTGTATATCCACCGGCTGCGCAAGAAGCTCGACCGCGGCGGGGTGAAGATCGTCACCATACGCGGCCTCGGCTATTGCCTGGAACGGCCGCAGACGCACTGAACAGCAGGCCCGCAATCCCTGGGAGGCAGGCATGGACCGGTTTGAACTCAAGGGGCAGCGCCTGACGGCATTGTGCGTGCTGGGCGTGGTGCTGTTCAACTATCCCCTGCTCGCGATATTCAACGTGGCGGCAACCGTATTCGGCATTCCGGTTCTTTACGCCTATATTTTCGCCGCCTGGGGCCTGCTGACGGCGTGCATGGCGTACGTGATCGAATCCAGGGATTGAACGGCTGCGCCGCGGTCAGCCCGGCGCGGCCGGAACCTGGCGCAGGATGGGTCCTGCGGCGCCCCGGCCCAGGGGAGCATGAAGGGGTATCGCAACAATTTGAATTGAGCTCTTAGGATGCTGCAAGGCTGGGTCATCGTTGCAACGTCGTTCGCCTACCTCGGACTGCTGTTCGCGATTGCCTATTACGCCGACCGGCGCGCCGACGCGGGGCGCTCGGTGATCGCCAGCCCCTATATCTACAGCCTGTCGCTCGGGGTCTACGCCACCGCATGGACCTTCTACGGCAGCGTCGGGCGCGCCGCCGCCGACGGCGTCGGCTTCCTGCCGATCTACATCGGCCCGACGCTGATGATCGCGCTGTGGTGGGTGGTGATGCGCAAGATCATTCGCATCTCCAAGCGCAACCGGATTACCTCGCTCGCCGACTTCATCGCCTCGCGCTACGGCAAGAGCGCGCTGCTCGGCGGCCTGGTGACCGTGATCGCCGTCGTCGGCATCCTGCCGTACATATCGCTGCAGCTGAAGGCGGTGTCCAGCAGCTTCAACATGCTGCTGCAGTATCCCAACGTCATCATCCCCGCGAACCTGAGCCAGCTGCCGCTGCTGCAGGACACGGCGCTCGGGGTCGCGCTGATCCTCGCGGCATTCACCATCGCATTCGGCACGCGCCACCTCGACGCGGCCGAGCACCACGAAGGCATGGTCGCGGCGATCGCGTTCGAATCGCTGGTGAAGCTGCTCGCGTTTATCGCGGTGGGCGTGTTCGTCACCTACGGCATCTACGACGGTTTCGGCGATGTGTTCGCGCGCGCCGCCGAGGTGCCCAAGCTGCGCGCGATGATGACCCCGCTCGAAGGCGTCGCCGGCGGCTATGCGAGCTGGATGTGGCTCACCATCCTGTCGATGACGGCGATCATGTTCCTGCCGCGGCAGTTCCAGGTTGCGGTGATCGAGAACGTCGACGAGAAGCACCTGAACAAGGCGATCTGGCTGTTCCCGCTGTATATGATCGCGATCAACGTGTTCGTGCTGCCGATCGCATTCGGCGGGCTGCTGCATTTTCCCAACGGCTATGTCGACGCCGACACTTTCGTGCTGACGCTGCCGATGGAGGAGCACCGGGAGCTGCTCGCGCTGCTGGTGTTCATCGGCGGGCTGTCGGCGGCGACCGGAATGGTGATCGTGGAGACCATCGCGCTCTCCACCATGGTCTGCAACGACCTGCTGATGCCGGTGCTGCTGCGCCTGTCCTGGCTGAAGCTGAACCAGCGCAGGGACCTCACCGGCCTGCTGCTCGGCATCCGCCGCGGCGCGATCGTGGCGATCCTGCTGCTCGGCTACCTCTACTTCCGCCTCGCCGGCGAGGCCTATGCGCTGGTGTCGATCGGGCTCATTTCGTTCGCCGCGGTGGCGCAGTTCGCCCCGGCGGCTCTGGGCGGCATCTTCTGGAAGGGCGGCACGCGCCGCGGCGCGCTGTGCGGGCTGCTCGCGGGTTTCGCGGTATGGCTGTACACGCTGCTGCTGCCGGCGCTGGCGCGCTCGGGCTGGCTGCCGATCGGGCTGCTCGAGCACGGCCCCTTCGGCATCGGCCTGCTCAACCCGCAGCATCTGTTCGGGCTGACGCGGCTCGACCATATCACGCACGCGATGATCTGGAGCATGATCGCCAACATCGGCGCTTACCTGATCGGTTCGCTGTCGGGAACGCAGAGCGCGGAGGAGCACCGCCAGGCGAGCCTGTTCGTCGACGTGTTCAAGCAGGGCGGCGAGGGCGGCGGCGCGCGCTTCTGGCGCGGCACCGCGTCGGTGCCGGAGCTGTCGCGCCTGCTCGCGCGCTTCGTCGGCAGCGCCGCGGCCGAAGGCGCGGTCGGCGACTACCGGCAGGCGCGCGGCGCGCCCGATCCGCAGACGCCGGGGCAGGCCGACGCCGAATTCGTGCACTACGTCGAAATGCAGCTCGCCGGGGCGATTGGCGCGGCCTCGGCGCGCATCATGGTCGCTTCGGTGGTGAAGGAGGAGGCGCTCACCATCGACGAGGTGCGCGAGATCCTCGACGAGGCGTCGCAAGTGGTGGTCTACAGCCACCGGCTCGAGCAGAAATCGCGCGAGCTCGAGGCGGCCACCGCGGAGCTGCGCATCGCCAACGAGCGCCTGACCGAGCTCGACCGGCTCAAGGACGATTTCATCTCCACCGTGACGCACGAGCTGCGCACGCCGCTCACCTCGATCCGCGCCTTCTCCGAGATCCTGCTCGACGACCCGGAGATCGAGCTTGCGCAGCGCAAGAACTTTCTCGGCATCATCACCAGGGAAACCGCGCGCCTGTCGCGCCTGATCAACCAGGTACTGGACCTGTCCAAGGTCGAGTCCGGCTCCGCCGAGTGGCAGGAATCGCGCATCGACATGAAGGAGCTGGTCGCCGATACCGTGGACGGAATGAGCCAGCTGTTCAGGGAGAAGAACATCCGCATCGGCGTCGACCTGCCCGAGCGCGTGCCTGCGGTGACCGCCGATTTCGACCGCATCGTCCAGGTGCTGCTCAACCTGCTCTCCAATGCGACCAAGTTCTGCGCCCGCGAGCGCGGCGAGGTGCGCATCGGATTGAGCGCGCAGGGTGAATTCCTGCGGGTCGGCGTATGCGACAACGGTCCGGGCATCCGCGCCGGGGACCAGGACGCGATTTTCGACAAATTCCGCCAGGGAGGCGATACTTTGACCGACAAGCCGCAGGGCACCGGCCTCGGGCTGCACATCAGCCGCCGCATCGTGGAGCGCTTCGGCGGCAGAATATGGGCCGAGAGCCGGCCCGGCGCGGGCGCGTGTTTTTATTTTACGCTGCCGATCGCCGCCGCGGCGCCGGCGCAAGGAGGAGAGCAGTGAGCAAGACCATCCTGATAGCCGACGACGAGCCGAATATCGTGACCGCGATCGAGTACCTGCTGCAGCGCAGCGGCTACCAGGTGCTGCTGGCGAGCGACGGCGAGGCCGCGCTGCAGCAGGTCGAGCGGCACCTGCCCGACCTGGTCCTGCTCGACGTCATGATGAGCGTGAAGAGCGGCTACGAAGTGTGCCAGCGCATGCGCGAGCGCCCCGAGTGGCAGCACATCAAGATCATCATGCTGTCGGCCAAGGGACGCGAGGTCGAGGTCAGCAAGGGCATGTCCCTCGGCGCCGATTACTACCTCACCAAACCGTTCTCCAGCAAGGAACTGGTCGCCAAGATCGACGAGCTGCTCGGCGCGCCGGCAAAGCCGGGCGGGGCATGAACCACAGGTTGAAATTTTCAATCTGGCTGACGCTGCTGTTCGGCGGGATCATCGCCTTCGTCGCGGCCACCGCCGCCCTGATGGCGGCCGGGCTGCCCGAAGGCGAATACCGGATACTGCTGCGCATCCTCGGCGAGCGCGAGCAGATGCTGCTGTTCTTCGCCGCGCTGCTGCTGATCGCCTGCGCCGGGACGCTCGCCTGGCTGTTCCGCAACTACGTGACCTCGGTGCGCGCGCTCGCCGAGCAGACGCGCATCGTGCTCGGGGCCAACCCGGAGCACCGCGTGAGGGCGCGCGGCGGCGCCGAACTTGTCGATCTCGCCGCCGCCATCAACCGCCTTGCCGATGCGCACCAGCAGCTGCAGCAGGACGTCGAGGCGCGCATCGGCGCATCCAGCGCGCGGCTCGCCGAAGAGCGCAACCGCCTCGCCGCGCTGATGTCGGAATTGTCCGAGGGCGTGCTCCTGTGCAATGCCGAAGGCCGGATCCTGCTGTACAACGAAAAAGCCAAGGCCCTGTTCGGCGCGGCGGCGCCGGCGCCGGGCGCGCGCCACGACATCGTCGGCCGCCTGGTCGGCCTGGGGCGCTCGGTGTTCACGCTGATCGACCGCGACCAGGTGGCGCATGCGCTGGAAAAGCTGCAGTCGAGCCTGGACCAGGGCGTCGAATTTCCGGCCACGCGCTTCATTACCAACGCGGTGACCGGCGCCCTGGTGAAGGTGCAGATGGCGCCGTTTCTGTCGGCAGGCGGGCGCATCGCCGGCATGGTGCTGGCGCTGGAGGATGTGACCGAAATGATGGACCAGGAAGCGCAGCGGCGTTCGCTGCTGCGCGCGTTCGCGGCGGGGGTGCGCGCGCCGATGGCGAGCCTGCGCGCCGCCGCCGAAAACCTGGCTTCGTTCCCGGAGATGAACGAAGCGCGCCGCGTGCAGTTCACCGGCATCGTCGCCGCCGAATCGCGCCAGGTCTCCGCCATGATCAACGACGCGCTGGCCGAATACGCCGACGCGCTCAAGGCCGGGCTCGCGCTGGAGGACATGCGCGCGGCCGACCTGCTTAGCGTGGCGCGCCGGCGCATCGAGGCGGTGCTCGGCCTGCCCTGCGCCCAGGAGCAGGCGCCGGAGGACATCTGGATCAAGGTGGACAGCTTCGCCCTGGTCGAGGCGCTGACCTACCTCGCCGGGCGCATGCGCGAAGACTACGGCGTGCGCTCGATCGGGCTGCGCGCGGCGGCGAACGGGCGCTTTGCCGAGCTCGACATCGTGTGGAGCGGGGCGATCGTGGGCAGCGACGCGCTCGCGCTGTGGGAGACCGAGCCGATGCAAGTCGGCGCGCAGCAGACGCCGCTCACCCTGAAGGATGTGCTCGAGCGCCACGGCGCCGAAGTCTGGGTGCAGTCGCACAAGACTTCGCATACGGCCTGGTTCCGGCTGCTGCTGCCGCTGGGCGCCCCGGCGGCGGCGCCGCAGCGGCGCAGCGCCAGCCCCGACAGCCGGCCCGAGTACTACGACTTCGACCTGTTCGGCCATGCGGATGCGGCGCCGGGCCTGGCCGGGCGCAAGCTCGCCGAGCTGCACTACACCGTGTTCGATACGGAAACCACCGGGCTGGAGCCCTCCGCCGGCGACGAGATCATCAGCCTGGGCGCGGTGCGCATTGTCAACGCGCGCCTGCTCAAGAACGAGGTGTTCGAGCAGCTCGTCGATCCGCAGCGGCCGGTGGGCAGGGAGGCGACGCGCATCCACGGCATCGAGGCGCAGACGCTGCGGGGCCAGCCGACCATCGCCGAGGTGCTGCCGCAGTTCCAGCACTTTTGCGAGGACACGGTGCTGGTCGCGCACAATGCCGCATTCGACATGCGCTTCCTGGAGCTGAAGGAGGCCGCCACCGGCATCCGCTTTTCCCAGCCGGTGCTCGATACGCTGCTGCTGTCGGTGATCGTGCATCCGAACCAGGAGGGGCACAGCCTCGAAGCCGTGGCCGGGCGGCTCGGCGTGAGCGTGATCGGCCGGCACACCGCCCTGGGCGACGCGCTGGTGACCGGCGAGATCTTCCTGCGCCTGCTGCCGCTGCTCGCCGAGCAGGGCATCGTGACGCTGGGGCAGGTGCTGGAGGCGTCGCGCGCGACTTACCACGCGCGGCTGCAATACTAATAGGGAAACGAGGCCGGCGATGGCAGCAGACAAGACCCAGCTCGAACACCGGCTCGCGGGCGAGCAGCAGACGCTCACGCTGCCGCTGCGCGCGCTGATCCGCAATGCGCCGGTGGTCTGCGGCGAGAATAGCAG
>JAAOZY010000138.1 GCA_012274205.1 Betaproteobacteria bacterium | reverse complement strand
GTTTAAGAAAGCGTTTTCCAAGTCGGCCGTCGGCAATTTCGGCTCGGGCTGGACCTGGCTGGTGAAGAAGGCCGACGGCTCGGTCGACATCGCCAACACCAGCAACGCCGCCACGCCCCTGACTGGCGCGGACAAGCCGCTGCTGACCTGCGACGTGTGGGAGCATGCCTACTACATCGACTATCGCAACGCCCGGCCCAAGTACGTGGAATCGTTCTGGAACCTGGTGAACTGGGAATTCGTGGCGAAGAACCACGGCTGATGCGCCCCAGCCGCGCGCGTTCCCGCCGGACCGCGCGCGCCCGAATGGATTAATGGCCCGCTCAATAACTGCTCGCCACTGCGCGGCTTCGACAGTTTTGGCATCAGGTGCCGCACCGCGCGTAAAGGCAGGAATCCGCACAACGGGCGAAGGGTGCATGTGCCGGAATAATTCATTCCGCACTTCAAGGCGGACAAGGAACTGCGCGGGCGGATTGATAGTTAGGCGGTTGTCGTCTTTTAGTGGTTTTCCTTAAACCCCTAAAAGGAATTCTCAAGCAATACCGGGAGCGGTGTGACGCCCCAATCCGCAAGCTGTTACATGTGACTGACATCATGCCCCGTTCCGGTCCTGCAACCCTCACATCGCTGCAGACGCTTTTCGAAACGAAGCGCGGCACAGTGCTGCCGTTGCCTCCCAGGCTCGCGCACCTGTACGGATGCCTGCGCATGCCGCTGCCGCGCTCGCATACACATGTGTTCAGCAATTTTGTGACCACGCTCGACGGTGTCGTCTCGCTCAATGTGAAGGGACACGCCAGCGGCGGGGACATCAGCGGGTTCAGCGCCCAGGATCGCATGGTGATGGGTCTGTTGCGCGCCATTGCCGATGTGGTGATCATCGGTTCGGGTACGCTGGGCGTCGATCGCCGGCACGTCTGGACGGCCGAAGCCATTTTTCCCAAGCTCGCGGATGACTATCGGCAATTGAGGAAAGCGCTGGGCAAACATGCGGCGCCGCTGAATGTAATCGTCAGCGGCAGCGGCGACGTCGATCCAAGCCTGCCTGTGTTCGTATCCGGCAAGGTGCAGGCACTCATCGTTACCACGACCGCCGGTGCGAAGCGCTTGCTTAAGCAAACCGTGCCCGATTCGGTCGAGATCCGCGCAATTCGCCCAAGCGTGAGCGCGCATAGTGGCGGCGCGCGCGCGCATCGACACGGCGCGAGTGCGATTGCGGCGAGCGCCATCCTCGACGCGGTGTCTCGAGTGAGCCCCGGCAAGCTGATCCTGGTCGAGGGCGGGCCGCGATTGCTGGGCGACTTTTACGCCGAAAGCCTCCTCGACGAGCAGTTCCTCACCCTCGCGCCGCAGATTGCAGGCCGCGATCCAGGCGACGGACGGCTCAGCCTGGTCATGGGAAAGGCGTTCGCGCCGAACGATCCGCTCTGGGGGAAACTGATCGATATGCGGCGCGGCGGCAACCACCTGTTTCTGCGCTATTCGTTTCATTAATCGTCGTGTGAACTGCCAATCCAATGAAGAAAAGGCTTATCGCATTTTCTTTGTCTGCAGGTTTCCTGATAAATCTCGCCGCCTGCGGCGAGGTGGCACTATTGCCGGAGAACGCCGGGGTCGGTCCCCGGCCGGCCTTGCCGGCGCCGCGCGCGACACTCATCCCGACGGTTCATATCGCGCCGGCCAAGGGTTGGCCGGCTGGGGCGACGCCGGTGGCCGCAGCCGGATTTGCGGTGAACGCCTACGCCGCCAGCCTCGATCACCCCCGCTGGCTCTATGTCCTTCCCAACGGCGATGTGCTGGTGCCCGAGACCAATGCCCCGCCCAAACCCGAGGACAGGAAGGGCATCAAAGCTTGGATCATGCGCCTGGTAATGAAACGCGCCGGCGCGGCAACGCCCAGCGCCAACCGCATCACGCTGCTGCGTGACGCGGACGGGGACGGCGTCGCGGAGACGCGAACGGTGTTCCTGAGCGGCCTCAATTCGCCCTTCGGCATGGTGCTGGTCGGCAGCGACCTCTATGTAGCCAACACCGATTCGCTCATGCGCTTTCCCTACAAGACGGGCGCTACGCAAATCACCGCGCCCGCAGTAAAAGTCGTCGATCTACCGGCGGGCACGATCAACCATCACTGGACCAAGAATGTCATTGCCAGCCGCGATGGTTCGCGCCTCTATGTGACGGTAGGCTCGAACAGCAATGCGGGTGAAAACGGCATCGAGAATGAGGTCAATCGCGCCGCTATCCTCGAGGTCGATCCCGCAAGCGGCCGCTCGCGGCTGTTCGCATCGGGCATGCGCAATCCGAACGGGCTGGATTGGCAGCCGCGAAGCGGCGTGCTTTGGACCGTGGTCAATGAACGCGACGAGCTTGGCAGCGACCTGGTTCCAGACTATCTGACGTCGGTGCAGGATGGCGCCTTCTACGGTTTTCCCTACAGCTATTACGGCCAGCACGTCGATGCGCGGGCGCAGCCGCCGCGTCCCGATCTGGTCGCGCGTGCCATCGCCCCCGACTACGCACTGGGCAACCATGTCGCCCCGCTCGGCTTGGTGTTCTACCGCGGCAGTCTGTTGCCGCAACGCTATGCCGGCGGGGCGTTCATCGGCGAGCACGGCTCATGGAATCGCAAGCCGCGAAGCGGCTACAAGGTCGTATTCGTCGCATTCGCCAACGGGCGCCCGGTGGGGGTGCCGGAGGCTGTGCTTACCGGCTTTGTCGATGCCGAGGGCAATGCCCTCGGGCGCCCTGTAGGCGTGGCGGTCGACCGGGCAGGCGCGTTGCTGGTCGCAGACGACGTTGGCAATGTCATCTGGCGCGTGACGCCGTCGGCGCCAAAGCGGTGATGGCCCGGACCTTGTGTAGGCTAGCGCACAGAACATTGCGCCGCAGAGGAGGAACATGCGTACGAAGTGCACGGTTCTCGCTACCCGGCGTGAACCTGATTGCCCTTGCCCGGCCGATCCGGTGCCGCGGCACGAAAGGATAACGCAATGGAACGGATCATCGCGGGCCGATTTCAGACGAAAGGCAACGCGGACGCCGCTGCGGCATTGATTGCGCAATATGTAGCGACTTCCGATATCTGCATTTTTCACAATAATCCGCCGGGTCAGCACGATGCTTTTGCGGTGGGTGGGGACGAGGACGAAGATCCTGGTGCCGAAGGTGCGGGCAAGCCGGCGGCAGCAACAGCCGTTGCCGCAGGGCTCAGCGCAGGCGCAATCGGTGCATTGGGTGGTCCGGCGGTCGCGCTTGTTGCAGCGGCGGTTGGGGCCTATTCGGGTTCACTGGTGGGCGCGATTCACGGGCTGGGCAATGATGATGACACGCGGCGTGCGCCGACGCGGCGCCCGGCCGGCATCATGTTGTCGGTGCACATAACCGGGCCGATGGTCGAACGGCGCGTGATCGACACCTTGCGCGCACACGGCGCGGCGGATATCGAACAGGCGCGCGGCGAATGGAGCGATGGAGACTGGGTGGATTTCAACCCGGTCGCAGCACCGCAACTGGTAGAGGGCCCAAGCAATTGATTCTGTGGAAGGGACGAAGATCATGCCGCTCAGAAAAGGATCCAGCCAATCGGCGGTGAGCAGCAATATCAAGACATTGGTGGATGACTGGAACAAGGACGGATCGATAGGCACCAGCCATCCGTCGACAAAGAAGAAGGCGATCAAGCAGGCCGTTGCCATCGCATTGGGCAAGGCCGGCAAGAGCCGCAATCCGCGGCCGCGCAGGCACAAAGCCGCCTGAGTCGGGGATTCTCATACCGTCCAGCCTTACTTGCACCGTGTCATTGCGAAAGAATCGCGGCCATGGAATTGAATACTGAAAAAATCGGGCGCCTGGTGCGCGAATTGCTGATCGAAATCGGCGAGGACCCGACGCGTGAAGGCCTGCTCGATACGCCGAAGCGCGTGGCAAAGGCATTCGAGTTCCTCACATCGGGCTATCGCGCCGATACCAAGCAGCTGATCAATGGGGCGTGTTTTACCCAGGAGACCAGCAGCATGGTCATCGTCAAAGACATCGAGGTCTACAGCATGTGCGAGCACCATATGCTGCCATTCTTCGGCCGCTGCCATATCGGCTACATTCCGAGCGGCACCGTGTTCGGCGTGAGCAAGCTCGCCCGCTTGGTCGATATGTACGCGCGCCGGCTGCAATTGCAGGAGCGCTTGACCGAGCAGATTTCCAAAGTGGTGATGGAGACGGTCAACGCCAAGGGCGTGGGCGTGATAATCGAAGCACGCCACCTGTGCATGATGATGCGCGGCGTGGAGAAGCAGAATTCGACTATGGTGACTTCATCCGTGCTCGGGGAGTTTCGCGATTCGCTCGCCACCCGGGAGGAATTCTTCGCCCTGATCGGCCGCCACGCCTGAACCACGCGCCGGCATCGATTCGAATTGGGAGGCTCAATGATATTCCGCCAGCTGTTCGAGCCGCTATCGAGCACCTATACGTATCTACTCGGGTGCGGGCAAACTGGCCAAGCCGTATTGATCGACCCGGTCATCGTCGCAATTGACCGCGATATGGCTGAGCTCAGCCGTCTTGGACTCACATTGGCCTATACCCTGGAAACTCACCTCCACGCAGACCACATCACTGCGGGGCTGGAGATGAAGAAGAAGGTGGGAAGCAGGATTGCCGCACCGGCGTTCGACCGACTGCCCTGCGCCGACTTCGGCATCGAGGATGGCAAACCGTTTCAGGTTGGTGGCATTACGCTTCAGCCCTTGCACACGCCAGGGCATACCGATGGTCATTTCGCGTATCTGGCGGGTGACAAGGTCTTTACCGGAGATGCGCTTCTCATCGACGGTTGCGGCCGCACCGACTTCCAGAACGGCGATGCTGGCGCTTTGTACAAAAGCGTCAGAGAGAAGTTGTTTTCCTTACCGGATGATGTCCTCGTGTACCCGGCGCACGACTACAAAGGCCGGCACGTTTCATCGATAGCGCAGGAAAAGAAACGCAATCCCCGGCTTGGGAACGAACGGACCTTGGAGGAGTTCAGGAACATCATGGCGCACCTGAACTTGCCCTATCCAAAGTTCATGGATTACGCGGTGCCCGGCAACAAGCTGTGCGGCGTTTGTCCGCACGATCTGCCGGAGAATCTTGAGAAGTACTGCCGGCATATCGCCGAAAGTCCGCAGGGCTAAGGCAGTTGCTGGTCATATGCCGGCCGGCCGGCGCAAATTATCATGGAGATGGCTCATGAACAAAGAAAGAGCAACGAGTAAGCCCAGGAAACCTAAACAAGACGAGAGCTCGACCACGAACGCTGACACACAGCTGGCTGCTGGCGGCGAACTGCACCAGATCGCTGGTGGAACGCACCCGGCGCTCACCACGAACCAGGGCCTCGCGCTATCCGACAATCAAAATTCGCTCAGAGCCAATGCGCGCGGCCCCACGCTGCTGGAAGATTTCATCCTTCGCGAAAAGATCACCCATTTCGATCACGAGCGTATTCCCGAGCGTATCGTGCACGCGCGTGCGACGGGTGCGCATGGATTCTTCGAGCTGACCGCCTCGTTGAAGCAATACACAACCGCCCGGATACTCACCGAGGTGGGCGAGAAGACCCCCGTATTTACGCGCATATCGACCGTCGCGGGCGGGGCCGGTTCGGTCGACACCCCGCGTGATGTACGCGGGTTCGCCGTCAAGTTTTACACCAAGGAAGGCAACTGGGACCTTGTCGGCAACAACATCCCGGTGTTCTTCATCCAGGACGCCATCAAATTTCCGGACCTCATCCATGCCGTAAAGATGGAACCCGACCGCGGTTTTCCGCAATCTGCGACAGCGCACGACACGTTCTGGGACTACATGTCGCTCACGCCCGAGGCCATGCACATGGTGATGTGGATCATGTCTGATCGTACTCTGCCGCGTTCGCTGCGCATGATCGAAGGCTTTGGCATACATAGCTTCCGGCTGATTAACACGCAAGGGGAATCGACTTTCGTCAAATTCCACTGGCGTCCGAAGCTCGGCTTGCAGTCCACTATCTGGGATGAGACCGTCAAGATTTGCGGCGCCGATCAGGACTTCCATCGGCGCGATATGTTCGATGCGATAGCAGCCGGCAATTTCCCGGAGTGGGAATTCGCGGTTCAGCTGTTCACGCAGGAGGAAGCGGACAGATT
>JAAOZY010000022.1 GCA_012274205.1 Betaproteobacteria bacterium | reverse complement strand
GCCCCGGCGCAGGCTCGCTCGCGCCGGGTTCGCTGCGGCCTCCGAATGCCGACGCTGCCGCGAGCGCAAGGGCGAACGCCAGCAGGGCGAGTCTGAGCGTGTTCATTTTTCTTCTCCGTTCCAAATTGCCTGGGTCGGGCGTCCGGGTCCGCGCGCGCCGCAAGCGCCGATCCGTGGTGCCCGCTTGTCATGTCAGCCCTGGTCCTTGCCGAGGTCGACCGGAATAAAGATCTTGCCGTCGTCGCGCTGGATCAGCAGCGCCAGGGTTTTGCCCGATTTCGCCACCAGCGCGCGCAGTTGCGCCACCGACCGGACCGGCGTTCCGTTGACGGCCAGGACCAGGTCGCCGGTGCGGATGCCGGCGCGCGCCGCCGGGCCGCTCGCCTGTTCGACCACCAGGCCCTTCTCGCCGGCCTGCTTGCTCTCGTCCGGGTTCAGCGGGCGCACCGCAAGCCCGAGGCGGCCATGCGCCTCGCTCGAGGAATCGGCGGATGCCAGCTTGGCGCTGTCGAGTTCGCCCAGCGTCACGTCGATGTCCCTGGTCTTGCCGCCGCGCGAAATCTGCAGTGTGGCCTTGCTGCCTGGTTTCGCATCCGCTACCTGCGCCGGCAGCTGCGAGGAACTCGCGATCGCCTGTCCGTTGAACTGCAGGATCACGTCGCCTGCCTTGATGCCGGCTTTGGCCGCGGGCCCATCATCCTCGACCGAGGCGACCAGGGCGCCGCGCGGGCGTTTCAGGCCGAAGGAATCCGCGAGCTGCTGATCGACTTCCTGAATGCTCACGCCGAGACGGCCGCGGCTGACCTTGCCGAATTTCTGCAGCTGCTCCTTGACCTTGACCGCCAGGTCGATGGGAACCGCGAAGGACAGGCCCTGATAGCCGCCGCTGCGGCTATAGATCTGGGAATTGATGCCGATCACTTCGCCCTGCATGTTGAACAGCGGGCCGCCGGAATTGCCCGGGTTGACCGCGACGTCGGTCTGGATGAACGGGACATAGGCGCCGTCCGGGAGCGAGCGCGATTTCGCGCTTACAATGCCCGCGGTCACCGAGTTCTCGAAGCCGAACGGGGAGCCTATGGCGAGCACCCATTCGCCCACTTTCTCATTGAGGCTGCTGCCCAGCTTCACCACCGGCAGGCCGCTCGCATCGATCTTGAGGACGGCGACGTCGCTGGGCTTGTCGCTGCCGATGAGCTTGGCGCGGAACTCGCGCCTGTCGGTCAGCTTGACCGTCACCTCGGTGGCGTCGTCGATCACATGCGCATTGGTGAGGATGACACCGTCCGGGCTGACGATGAATCCCGATCCCAGCGCGTGCTCGGGCGTGGATCGATGCGGTATCGTCCCGGGAAACTGGTGGAAGAACTGGAACAAGGGATTGTCCGGGTCGATCTCGCCGAACTGCTGCGTGTCCGCGCCGGCCTTGGCTTGGTGCGTGGCGCTGATGTTGACCACGGCCGGCCCGTTGCGCTCCACGATGGTGCTGAAGTCGGGAAGCAGTGCGCGTGTCGCGGGCGCGCTCGCGACCGATACCGGCGCGGCGGCGGCACGGGCTTCACGCGTTAACCAATGGCCGGCGGACAGGGCAAGCGCCCCTCCTGCTGCAATGACCGCGACTGCGATCAGGCTTCGAACTGCAAGTCTGGAATTCATCGTGCGCTCCCTCGCCCAAGGTGCGGGGGAACATCCCCGCCATGACTGGCAGCGTGGAGGTGCAGGCTTAAAACAAACTTAAAATGCCGGCTGGAAAAGTCAGGGCTTGCGCCGGCGAAACGGCGGCCCGCCGCGCCAGTACTGGATCATCAGCCAGGCTCCGGCCATGCCGCCGAGGTGGGCGAAATGGGCGACGCCGGCTTCGGTTCCGGTGACGCCCAGATACAGCTCGAGTATTCCGTATAGCGTGACGAACAGCCAGGCCGGCATCGGAATCGGCGGAATCAGAAGCACGATGATGCGGCGCGGAAAGTACATCGCGAAAGCGAGCAGCAGCCCGAACACGCCGCCGGAAGCGCCTATGGTCGGATAGGGTTCGCTTGCCAGGACACCGGCCACAAGGAGCTGCGCGGCGCCGGCGACAATGATGCTGACGAGATACAGATTCATATAGCGCTTCGGGCCCCACAGCTGCTCCAGCTGTCCGCCGAACATATACAGCGCGAACATGTTGACGAACAGATGCCAGACACTGCCGTGCAGGAAGCCATAGGTGAGCAGTTGCCAGGGCTGGAACGACATCGGCGTGTCGGAGAGCGGTGTCGACTGCAGCGGCCACAGCGCGAGCCGCAATATCAGGTCGTCGCTGAGCAGTTGTTCGCCCGCGAACACCAGCACATTGATGAATATGAGGGCGCGCGTTACCGGCGGGACGGTGCGGAACATGGAGGCTAGGCCTGTGAAAACACGACCGAAACGCGCAGTCCGGGTCCAGGCACGCAGTCCTCGAGCAGGATGGAGGCGTGGTGGCGATCGGCGATGTTTTTCACGATCGCCAGGCCCAGCCCGCTGCCGGCCGCATGCGTCGCCTCGCGCCGGTAGAAGCGGTCGAATACGCGCGCCCGGTCCTCCGCTGGGATGCCCGGGCCGGAGTCGGCGACTTCCAGCACCGCCTTGTGCTCCTGCAGACGCAGCGCGATGCTGACCGTACCGCCCTCCGGGGTGTAGCGAATCGCGTTGTCGACAAGGTTGCCGAGCATCACGCGCAGCGCCTCGAAATCGCCGGAGACGCCGGCCGGTGCCGCTTCGCCGATGTCGAGCCTGATGTTCCTGCTCGCCGCGACCGCAGCGTATTCGGATAGCACCACGCGCGCGAGCTCGGCCAGATCGACCGGAGCGTGCAGCGGCGGGGTGATGCCGGGTTCCTGCCGCGCCAGCGTAAGCAGTTGTTGCACCAGGTGCGCCGCGCGCGCCTGGCCGCGCTTGAGCCGGGAAAAGGCTTCCTCGCGCTCGGTGCCGGTGCTGGCGCGCTCGGCCAGCTGGATCTGCAGCTGCACCGCCGTGAGCGGCGTGCGCAGTTCGTGCGCGGCGTCGGCGACAAAGGCCTTTTGCGATTCGAGCGCGCGCTCCAGTCGCCCGAGCAGCTCGTTGAGGGCCTGCACCAGCGGCTGGATCTCGCGCGGCAGGCCGGCTTCGGGCAGGGGCTCGAGCGAATCGGGCGTGCGCCGGCCGAGCGCCGCCGCTATCCGGTCCAGCGGCCGCAATCCGCGCCCGATGGTGATCCAGATGAGAATGCCGAGCACCGGCAGCAGAGCGAGCAGCGGCCCGAGCGCGCGCAGCGCCATGCCAACGGCGATGTTCTGCCTTACGCTCATCGGCTGCGCCACCTGCACCACATTGTTCTGCTCCAGGGCGCTGAACACGCGCCAGCTGCCGCGCGGCGTGTTCACCGTGGAAAAGCCGAGTTCGGCGCGCTGCGGCAGTTTCGACGCCGGCCGGGAAAAATACAGCTCCAGCCCGTTGCGGTCCCAGATCTGCACCACCAGACCGTCTTCGGCGCCGAGCTCGGCCGCGCTCGATGGCGGCAGCGGGCTGAAGGAATCGTTCGGCAGCGAAGCCGCCATCTGCTGCAGGTGGTAGTCGAACAGCTCGTTGGCTTCGTCCAGCGTCTGCGTATAAATGCGCACGCCCGCCACGACCACCGCCAATGCGAGGCCGGACAGCAGCCACAGCAGCAGCTGGCGCCGGATCGAGCTCATGGCTGCTTCGGCACCATGTAGCCGACGCCGCGCACGTTCTGGATCATGTGCGCGCCGAGCTTGCGGCGCAGCGCATGCACGTACACTTCCACCGTATTGCTCTCCACTTCCTGGCCCCAGCCGTAGAGTTTCTCTTCGAGCTGCGCGCGCGAATACACCACGCCGGGGCGCGCGGCGAGCGCGTGCATCAGGGCGAACTCGCGCGCCGACAGCGACACCGCTTTGCCTGCGAGCGACACCTCATGCGTGGCCGGGTTGAGCGCCAGCTCGCCCACCTGGATCACGGGGTCGGCGCTGCCGGATTTGCGGCGCAGCAGCGCGCGCACCCGCGCCGCAAGCTCTTCCAGGTCGAACGGTTTGACCAGGTAGTCGTCGGCGCCCGCATCCAGCCCCTTGACGCGGTCGGCAACCGCGTCGCGCGCGGTGAGGATCAGCACCGGAATGGCGTTGCCGCGCCGGCGCAGCGAGGCGAGCACCTCCAGCCCGGTCTTGCGCGGCAGGCCGAGGTCGAGCAGCAGCGTGTCGTAAACATTGGCGTCCATGGCGAGTTCGGCGGCACGTCCATCCTGCACCCAGTCGACCGCAAAGCCGTCCTGTTGCAGGCCGGTGCGCACGCTCTCGCCGATCATGGCGTCATCTTCGACCAGCAGCAGGCGCATGATGTGTCCGGTTCAGCGCGGCTGCGCCATTTTAGAGTAGGTTTCGGCGCTCGCCAGGATCACATGGCGCTCCACCGCCTGTTCGCGGTGCACGTTGGCCGCTGCGTATTCGGCCGAGCGCACCATGTCGAGGAAGGCCGCGCGTGCAGGGTAGCGCACCAGCACGACATAGTCCCAGCGGTCGGCCTGCGCGTCGCCGAAGGCGACCGCTTCGCCGTCTCCGGCCCAGAGCACGGTGCCGCCGCGCGCCTTGATCAGCGGCATGGCAAGTTCACTGTAGCGCTTGTAGGCGGCGCGGTCGCGCAGGCGCAGCATGTTTACCATGACTACCGGACCGGTATCCGGCAGGCTCGCAATCAGGTCCGCGTTGATTTCCCTGGGTCCGGCCACGTGTCGCTCCTGTCGTTGATGTTTTTGCCGAAGCGCGAAGTTACTATTGTATGCCCGCGAGGCGGTACAATTTCCGCTGGGCTCAAATCGCATGACTTCGATCCGAATGCCATTCCTGTTGCTGCTGCTGGCGCTGTCCGCCTGCGCGCCGCTGCCGCAGCGCGCCGGCATTCCGACCGAATGGCAGGGTTCGCCGAATTTCAACGAACGCAGGCCCAACCTGGTAATCCTGCATCACACCAGCGACGATAGCGTGGCCCAGGCGCTGCGCACGCTCACCAACCCGCGGCGCCAAGCCAGCGCGCATTACCTGGTCGGGCGCGACGGAATGATCATCCAGCTGGTCGACGAGCGCGCGCGCGCCTGGCATGCGGGCGAGTCGAAATGGGGCGCGGATACCGACATCAATTCCGCGTCGCTGGGCATAGAGGTGGACAACAACGGGCACGAAGCGTTCCCCGAGGCGCAGATCTCGGCCTTGCTGCGCCTGCTGGCCGATATCCAGCAGCGCTACCACATTCCGGCGGCGAACTTTGTCGGCCATGCCGATATCGCGCCGCGCAGAAAAGTCGATCCGAGCCGCTTTTTTCCGTGGAGGACACTGGCGCAGCATGGTTTCGGCCTGTGGTGCGATCCGCCCTATGCGCAGCCGCCGCTGCCGGTCGATACGGAATTGGAATTGCGCGCGCTCGGATACGATACCGCCGACCTGGTGGCGGCCATGCATGCGTTCAAGCAGCACTACCTGCCGGCGGAGCAGTCGTCCGAACTGGACGAGCAGGGGCGCGCGCTGCTCTACTGCCTATTGCGCAAGTCCGCCGGCTGAGTTGCCGCCAGCACCGGCGCGGCGCGGCTGCGCGTACGCTCACCGGCCTTCGAATTTCGGTTCGCGCTTTTCGGAAAACGCCAGCACCGCCTCGTGCTGGTCCCTGGTGTGCTGCGCCAGCGCCTGCATCGAGGAAGCCAACTCGAGTGCGCTGGCCAGGCTCAGCTGCTGCGATTCGCGCAGCAGGCGCTTGGTCAGGCGCAGCGAATGCACCGGCTGCGCGGCGATGCGGCGCGCGAGTGCCATGGCTGCGTCCATCAGCTGCTCGTCGTCGACCACTTTGGATACCAGGCCTATGCGCAAGGCCTCTTCGGACCCGACGAAATCGCCGGTGAAAGTCATCTCGCAGGCCTTGGACATGCCGACTGCGCGCGGCAGGAACCAGGCGCCGCCGTCGCCTGACACCAGGCCGACGCGCAGGAAACTCTCGGCAAAGCTGGCGCTGCGCGCGGCGATGCGCATGTCGCACATGGCGGCGAGGTCGCAGCCGGCGCCGACGGCGGCGCCATTGACGGCGGCGATCGACGGGGCTTCCAGGCCGTACATCGCCAGCGGGATGCGTTGTATGC
>JAAOZY010000137.1 GCA_012274205.1 Betaproteobacteria bacterium | reverse complement strand
CGCTCACTGCCCGGCGCGTCGCCGCTCGCTGGCGCGGATCATTTCTCCGAGGTCCGCGGCCGGGCGAATCTCGAACGGGCCGCCGCGCACGCCCGGATGCTTCGACATCAGCTGGATTGCGTGATTGAGGTCGTCGGCCTCGAGAATCAGGATGCCGCCGATCTGCTCCTTGGTCTCCGCGTAGGGGCCGTCGGTGACCGTCACCTTGCCATGCTGCTGGCGCAGCGTCGCCGCATTGCTCGCGGGCTGGAGCGCCTCGCCGCCGGCGAAGTGCCCGCCCTTGCGCAACACGTCGTCGTAGACGAGACATGTGTCGACGAAACTATCGCGCTCGCGTTCGGACATCGCTTCGAACTTGCCCGCTTCCATGTAAGCCAGGCATATGTATTTCATCGCGTCTCCTCAGTCGTCGAACCACGGAAATGGCGCTGCAAATTACGTTTCAACTGCGTTTTCTCCCGGAACTGAATGTTCCCCCGCGTTCAGCCCGGATCGAGCTCGCGCACCGGGCGCACTTCGATACTGCCGGCGCGCGCCGGCGGAATCTTCGCCGCGATCTGGATCGCCTCGTCGAGGTTCCCGGCATCGATCAGATAGAAACCGGCTAGCTGCTCCTTGGTCTCGGCGAACGGTCCGTCGGTGACCGAGACCTTGCCGTCGCGCACGCGCACCGTAGTAGCGGTCGCGACCGGATGGAGCGGTTCGCCGCCGATCATCTTGCCGCCGGCGCGCAACGCGTCGACGTAGGCGATGCACTCGCTGTCGGACTCGTGCCACGCCGCCTCGTCCAGATACACCAGGCATGCATACTTCATGGATACCTCCCCTCACGCTCAGCACTATCGGTCCGAAAACGGACAATCCCCGCTGCCGCTTCCTGGTCGAACCGGCGGTGCCGCGATCGACTGCCGGTCAGACACAGGTATTTCATGCTTCCCCCGTCCAGGCTCTCACCGCTTAGTCGAACGCGGGAGGCGCGAATCGACAGGCCGCCGTTATATTTTTCAGCCCGGCAACTCGGTCAGCCGCCGTTCGATGAAGCGCCGCTCCGTGTCCTGGCGCGTCAGCGCGAGTGCGCGCTCGTAGCCCGCGCGCGCATCCGCCGTCCGGCCGAGCCGCCGGCACAGATCCGCGCGCGCCGCATGGGCAAGGCGGTAATCCGCCAGTTCGCCGCGTGCGAATATCGCGTCGACCAGCGCCAATCCCGCCGCGGGCCCGTCGCGCATCGCCACCGCCACGGCGCGGTTCAATTCCACTATTGGAGAAGGGTCTATCCGCGCCAGCAGGTCGTACAGCCCGACGATCCGGGCCCAGTCGGTCCGCGCTGCTTCGGACGCATCGGCATGCGCCGCCGAAATCGCCGCCTGGATCGCATAGGGACCGGTGCGCCGCGACGACAGCGCGCGCTGCACCAGCGTGGCGCCTTCCGCGATCTGATCGCGGTTCCAGCGCGCGCGGTCCTGCTGATCGAGCAGGACGATCTCGCCTGCGTTCGAGGTGCGCGCCGCGCGCCGCGATTCGTGCAGCAGCATCAGCGCGAGCAGCCCCATCACCTCGGGTTCTTCCAGCATTTCAAGCACCAGGCGCCCGAGCCGGATCGCCTCGCCCGAGAGGTCGTGCCGGGTCAGCGATGCGCCCGAGGACGCCGAGTAACCTTCGTTGAACACGAGGTAAATCACGCGCAGCACGCTGTCCAGGCGCTGCGGCAACTCGGCCCGCGACGGCACCTGATACGGGATGCGCGCGTCGCGGATTTTGGCCTTGGCGCGCACGATGCGCTGCGCCACGGTCGGCGCGGGTACCAGAAAAGCGTGCGCAATTTCCTCGGTTGTGAGGCCGCAAATCTCGCGCAGCGTCAGCGCCACCTGGGCATCGGGCGCCAGCGCGGGGTGGCAGCAGGTGAAAATCAGCCGCAGGCGGTCGTCCTCCACGCTGTCCTCGTCCTGCGCTGCGGCCTCGGCCGCGGCGGCGTCAATGGGTTCGGGGACATCGTCAAGAGCGTCGAAGCGCGCGCGCCGGCGCAGGCCGTCGATCGCCTTGAAACGGCCGGCGGAAACCAGCCACGCGCGCGGATTGTCCGGCACGCCATCGCGCGGCCATTGCTCCAGCGCAGCCCTGAACGCGTCGTGCAGCGCCTCCTCGGCGAGATCGAAGTCGCCGAGCAGGCGGATCAGGGTGGCAAGAACGCGGCGCGACTCGGACCGATAAATCGAATCGACGATCGCGGCGCTGTCCCCGGCGATATTTGGTGTCATCGGGGATAGAGGATAAACCAATCCTCCCGGATCGCGCAGCGGCGCCGCAATGCCTGCGCGCGGCCCGCACCGCCGCGCGCTTCAAACCAAGAGGCCATTTCAAAATTACCGAAATGGCCCTCAGTTCAGGGGAGCACGAGGGGAGGTCCCCCAGGGGGACTTTCCCGTCAAGCGGGATCGAGACCTTCGGGGCGTATCCCCTCGTTTTGAAATAAGCACTAAGGACGGAGCGTGCACGGCTCCGACGACGCCGGTGCTATTTCACCATCGCGGTCCAGGGAACACCGATCAGCAGCAGTGCGGCGATGAAAATCACGCCGAAAATCGCACCCAGGCGCCAGAAGTCGCGGCCGGGTATGTAGCCGCTGCCGTAATACACCGGGCTCGGCCCCGTCGCGTAGGGCGTCAGTATGCCCATGATGCCCAACGTGAGCACCAACAGCATGGTGAGCTGCGCCACCGGCATGCCGGGAATCGCGGCGCCCGCGGCGAGCATCACCGGCAGCATCGCCGTGGTGTGCGCGGTAATGCTGGCAAACATGTAGTGGGAGAAGAAGAACACCGCCACCAGCACGATCATCGCGGTGGTCGGCGCGATGCCGCCGAGATGGGCTGCGAGCGACTTGGCGAACCAGCCGACAAATCCGGTGCGGCCAAGGCCGTCGGCGAGCGCCACCAGAGTGGCGAACCAGACCAGGGTGTTCCACGCCTGCTTGTTGGCGAGCATGTCGTCCCAGGTCAGCACGCCTACAATCAGCATCAGCGAGACGACGATCAGCGCCGCGGTGGTCGCATCGACCCATGCGCCACCGAAGATCCACAGCCCGAGCGCCAGCAGCACCAGCACGGACAGACTGACTTCGCGCCGCGTGAGCCCGCCCATCTTGTCCAGTTCTGCCGCGGCCCATTTCGGCACCTCGTCGCCCTGCTTCACTTCCGGCGGATAGATGAAGTAGACCAGCAGCGGCACCAGCAGCAGCAACAGGATGCCGACCGGGGCGAATGCCATGAACCACTGCGTCCAACTGATATCCACCTTCGCGATCTTCTTCGCCAGCTCGATTGCCAGCAGATTCGGCGCCAGCGCGGTGAGGAACATCGAGCTGGTGACGCAGGTCGCGGCAAGCGCGGTCCACATCAGATAGCCGCCGATGCGCCGGCTGGAGGGATCGTTCGGCTTCGAATCGTACAGCGCCGGCAGATTGCGAATCACCGGGTAAATCGTGCCGCCGCTGCGCGCGGTGTTCGACGGCGTGAACGGCGCGAGAATCAGGTCGGCGATCGCAATCCCGTAGCCGAGCGTCAGCGTGCGCCGTCCCAGCGCTTTCACCAGCAACAGCGCGATGCGCCGGCCGAGGCCGGCCTTGTCGTAACCCAGCGCGAACATGAACGCCGCGAAAATCAGCCAGACCGTGCCGTTGGAGAAGCCCGATAAGGCCCATTTGAGCGCCTCGGCAGGTGGCTTGAATCCGGGCTTGGCCATTTGCTCCGGCGAGAACAGCACGAAAGTGCAGAGCACCGCCGCCAGCGTCACGCCGATCAGGCCGACGGCCGCGCCGGGCAAGGGTTCGACCATCAACGCGACGATCACGCCGGCGAAGATGGCAAAGAAGTACCACGCATGCGGCGCCAGGCCCTCTGGCGCCGGAATCAGTGCGATAGCTGCAGCGACCAGCAGCGGAACCAGGGCTTTCCAAGACGATTTCACGATTGCTCTCCAAAAGAGCTCACCGGGCTCGGAGCGGGCCGGGTGCGATGGAAGTAATCCTACCCGTCGGCCGGGGCCGGGAATTGACAACTATCAATCGCAGGTGAAGTACGGGAATACCGGCAGCGTGCGACGGCGGCACGGACCGCGGCGGCGCAGGGCCAACCGACCCTGCCGATACCCCGCTATCCTGTGGCCGAACACGCCTACAGCAATCCGCGGGCGTCCGCGTGGGCGCATCAGTTCAAACTGCAGTCTGCGTACAGCCCGGAAACAAGCGCGCAAGCAGATGCCGCGGCATCGAAGTTCTTCAGCGAGCTGTTCAAGAACCAGATCATGCAGAATCAATCCCGAAGGGCCGCCTGTGAGCGGCCCGTCTTGTTTTTCGGCAGCCACGGCGCGGCCATGTGCGGACCCGGCTATGCCTGGTGGCATGGAATCTACGACGTGGCAAAGAATTTCTACACCGAGTTCCTGTCGGAGGTGAAGCAGGTTGCCGGCCCCGAGCTGTATGGCGAGATCGTGAAAAAATATCTCGAGTCCGACGTGCGCCACGAATGGTTCACCAAGGGCATGAGCAAGGAGCAGCTGGAGAAGATGCAGAAGTTCTACAGCGAACGCTACGGCGGCGCCACCGCGAACTGGCGGCTACGGCCGACGCGAAGGGACGCCCGTCCCTTCGCGTTTTTTATTTGGCCGCGCGGACACCCGCAAGAGCGCGCTGCGAAACGCACAGCGCTGATGTACCCTATGCGGGCGCACCCTCCCCTGCCGCGAAAGGCCCCGCCATGTCCCTGACGAACCGCCAGTACCGTCTTGCCGCCCGCCCCGTGGGCATGTCCAAACCGAGCGACTGGAACTTCAGCAGCGAAACCGTGGGTGAAGCGGCGCAAGGCCAGGTGCTGGTCAAGGTGCTGCAGATTTCACTCGATCCGGCGATGCGCGGCTGGATGAACGAGGGCAAGAGCTACATCGCGCCGGTCGGCATCGGTGAAGTGATGCGCGCCGGCGGCGTCGGCAGGGTGATCGCGTCGAAGAACCCCCAATTCGCCGTCGGCGATCATGTGGCCGGGGGCTTCGGCGTGCAGGAATACTGCCTGGTCGACCCGGCCAACGCCGCGCAGATCGCCCTCTCCAAAATCGACCTGCGCCTGGGCACGCCCGCGCAATGGCTGAACGCGCTGGGCATGCCCGGCATGACCGGCTACTTCGGCCTGCTGGAAGTCGGCCAGCCCAAGCCGGGCGAGACCGTGGTGGTGTCCGGCGCGGCCGGCGCCGTCGGCCAGACCGCCGGTCAGGTGGCGAAAATCAAAGGCTGCCGCGCGGTCGGCATTGCCGGCGGCAGGGACAAGTGCGACTTCGTGGTGAAGGAGCTGCACTACGACGCCTGCATCGACTACAAGACGGGCAGCGTGAAGGACGGCCTGAAGGAACATTGCCCCAAGGGCGTGGACATATATTTCGACAACGTCGGCGGCGACATACTCGACACCGTGCTGACGCGCATCAACCGCAAGGCGCGCATCGTCATCTGCGGCGCGATCTCGCAGTACAACAACACCACGCCGGTCAAGGGCCCGGACAACTATCTTTCCCTGCTGGTGAACCGGGCGCGCATGGAGGGCATGGTCGTTTTCGACTGGGCCGCGCGCTACAGCGAAGCCATCGGCGAAATTTCGCAGTGGATGCGCGCGGGCAGATTCGTATCGAAGGAAGACATCGTCGAGGGCATCGAAGCCTTTCCCGAGGCGCTCAACCAGCTGTTCAGCGGCGGCAACTTTGGCAAGCTGGTGCTGCAGGTGGCGAAGGACTAGAACGCCGCAACCGATCCGTCCGTCCCTTGAGCACGCGCGCCGCCCGGCTGTTGGCACAACTGTTCGAGACTTCGCCGCTGCGACTGGTCTCGTTCCGGCGCTTCTACATCGGCTCGGTAGCCGTGGCGCTGGGCTACACCATGCAGGCGACGGTCGCCGCATGGCTGATGGCGACGCTGACGAGCTCGGCGCTCATGGTGGCGCTGGTGCAGACTGCGAGCACCGCGCCGTCCCTGCTGTTCGGACTGCTCGCCGGCTCACTGGCTGACATCTTCGACCGGCGCCGGATTATTCTGGCGACGCAGCTGCTCCTGCTGACGGCCACGGCGACGCTCGGCGTCGCGGCGCTGTTCGGCATGCTGGGGCCCGTGGCCTTGCTCGCCGGCACCTTTCTGATCGGGTCCGGATTCACCCTCTACCTGCCGGCGCAGCAGGCGAGCATCAACGATCTGGTGGGACGCGCCGAATTGCCGCGCGCGCTTGGGCTGGGCGCCGTCGCGTTTAATCTCGCCCGCGCCGTCGGACCTGCGCTCGCCGGCGCGCTGGCGGCCTGGGTAGGCTCGGGCAGCGCCCTGCTCACCAGCGCGTCCTTCTTCCTGGTGATGATCGTCGCAGTGCGCGGCTGGCGCAGCCCGCGGCACGCCATACCCGGCGTGCCGGAAACGCTGCTCACAGGCGTCCAGAGCGGGCTGCGCTATGCCCGGCACTCGCCGCCGATGCTGGCGCTGATCGTGCGCAACCTGAGCTTTTGCGTCTGCGCCAGCGCGCTGTGGGCGCTGCTGCCGGTGATCGCGCGCGATCAGCTCGGACTCGGAGCGGGCGGCTTCGGCCTCTTGTCGGCGAGCTTCGGCACCGGCGCGATCATCGGTGCGCTGTCCATTCCGCGCCAGCTGCACCGCCTGCCGCTGAACACCGTGGTCAGCGCGGGCGTGGTCCTGTGGGCGATGGCCACGCTGCTGATCGCCTCGACGCATACCACCGCCCTCGCGCTGCTGGGCGCGTGCGCGGCGGGCGCGGCCTGGGTGGCGGTCCTCGCCAGCCTGTCGGCGGGCACGCAGAGCACCGCGCCGGCCTGGGTGCGTGCGCGTGCCGTGGCCATGAGCCTGGTGGCGATGCAGACCAGCCTCGCGATCGGCAGCGTGCTCTGGGGCTGGCTCGCCAGCACCGAAGGCACGCGCGTGGCGCTCACCGTATCGGCGGGCGCCATGCTCGTGCTGCTTGCGCTCGGCTACCGCGTGCGCGTCAGCATGGGCGACGAGGCGGATGTGACGCCGGGCGTGCAGCTGCCGGAGCTCGCGCTCGCGGTCGAGCCCCTGCCCGACGACGGGCCGGTGCTGATCCAGGTCGAATACCAGATCGATCCGCAGAACCGCGTAGCGTTCCTGAACGCCATACAGACGATTGAACCGACGCGGCGCCGCAACGGCGCGAGCAGCTGGCGCGTGTTCCGCGATCTGGGCGAGGACGGCCGTTTCGTCGAACGCTTCATCGTCACCTCGTGGGCGGAGTACGTGCGCCTGCGCACCCGCATGACCATCACCGACCGGCAGATTCAGGAGAGCGTCGCGCAATTCCAGCGGCCGGGCGTCGCAATCCGGATTTCGCGCCTGATCGGTACTGACTAGCCGGATGCGACTGCGGCGAACCGCCCGACGGGCCGTGTATATGAAGACAAGACCTGCCGGACTCAGGCTCGCGCCTCGCGCATGGCGCCGGAGTAGAATAGCGCGCAGCAGGTGGCACCGCGGCAATAGCCACGTGAACAATTACTGTTTCTCTATAAGGGCAATGACCATGAAGTCCATTCGCAGAACGATCCTCTTGTCTACGCTGGCTATCGGTGCCCTGTGCGCAGGCGGCATGGCGCAGGCGCGTGATCTGACGATCGCGCTCGCCACCGAGCCCAGCTCGATGGATCCGCAATTTCATTCGCTCACACCCAATATCCAGTTTTCGGAAACCTTGTTCGATCCGCTGGTGCGCACCGATGCCAACGCCATGCCGGTCCCGTGCCTGGCCGAATCGTGGAAGGTCAACGGCAATGTATGGCTGTTCAAACTGCGCCCCAACGTGAAGTTCTCCGACGGTTCGCCCTTCACCGCTGACGACGTCGTCTTCACCTACGCCCGCGTGCCCAAGGTTCCAAACAGCCCCTCCTCCTTTACCCTGTATCTGAAGACGATCGAGAAAGTCGAGGCGGTCGATCCGCTGACGCTGAAGATCACCACCAAAGGACCGTCGCCGGTGCTGCTGGCGAATCTGTCGATCGTGCCCATCATGTCCAAGAAAGCCGCCTCCGGGCCGGCGCCCGAAGGCAAGACCACGGTCGAATTGAACCGCGGCGATGGCCTCGTCGGCACCGGCCCGTTCAAGTTCGCATCGTGGAGGCGCGGCGCCGAAATCGTGCTCGAACGCAATCCGAATTACTGGGGGCCGAAACCGGCATGGGACAAGATCATCTACCGTCCGATCACCAATCCGGCGGCGCGCGTGGCGGCCCTGCTCGCAGGCGACGTCGATGTGATCGAAAATCCCCCGACCGACGATCTGGCCAGGCTCGAGAAAAATCCGAAACTGCACATCCAGAAGACTCCGTCAGTGCGCGTAATCTACGTGGCCCTGAACCAGTCGAAGGAAGTGCCTCCCGGCATGTCGGGCACGGACGGCAAGAACCCGCTGACCGACAAGCGCGTGCGCGAAGCCCTGTCGCTGGCGATAGATCGCAGCGCCATCGTCGCGCGCATCATGGACGGCGTCGCGCAACCGGCCGCCAACCTGCTCGCCTACCCGGCGTTCGGCACATCCAGGAAATATTCGACCGTCGCACCCGCCGATCTGGCCAAGGCAAAAGAGCTGCTCGCCGCCGCCGGCTATCCCAAGGGATTCACGGTGTCGCTGGGCTCGCCCGCCGGCCGCTATATCAATGACCAGCGCATTGCCCAGACCGTTGCATCGATGTGGGCGAACATCGGCATCAAGACCGATGTCGAAACCATGGCGCCGCCGGTGTTCTTCAAGAAACGCGACAGCTATTCCTTCAGCACCTATCTTGCGGGCTGGGCGGCCGCGACCGGCGAAATGGCGCATCCGCTCACGGCGCTGGTCGCCACCCACGATCCCAGCCAGGGCATGGGCACGACCAACTGGAGCCATTATTCCAACCCCGAGCTCGACCGCCTGATCGTAGATGCGTCCAAGACGCAGGACGACGCCAAGCGCGCCGAGATGCTGCAGCGCGCCGGAGAAATGGCGATGTCGGATTACGCCATATTGCCCTTGCAATTCGAGCTGTCTGTCTGGGCCATGAAGCAGGACGTGCGCTACGGCGGCCGTTCGGATCAGATGACGCTCGCGCAGGACATCACGCTGGCAAAGTAAGAGGCGGCTGAAGCAGTAGCCAATCAAGCGGCGGTCGAAAGGGTGTTGTCCAGTATAGTTCGCCGGCTGCTCCAGACCATTGGAGTGGTGCTGGCCATGTCGGCGCTGGTGTTCGCTGCGCTGTACCTGGTCGGAGATCCCGTTTCCATGCTCGCCAGCCCCGAGGCGACCGAGGCCGAGCGCGCGCTCATACGCCAGTCGCTCGGCCTCGACCTGCCCTTGTGGCGCCAATACCTCATTTTTCTGAACAAGGCATTGGTCCACCTCGACTTCGGCAACAGCTTCCTCACCGGCGAGCCCGCCATGCGCCTGATCCTCGAGCGCATGCCGGCCACGCTGGAACTGGCCACCGCAGCCATGTCGCTTGCAGTGCTGATCGGCGTGCCGCTGGGCATTTACGCCGGCCTCAAGCCAGACAATTTCGGGGCGCGCTCGGTCATGACGGGCTCGGTGCTGGGCTTCTCCCTGCCCAACTTCTGGGTTGGCCTGATGCTCATCATGGTGTTTGCGGTTTTTCTGCATTGGCTGCCCGCCGGCGGGCGCGGACCGCTGCAGTCGTTCGGCCCGATACAGCTCAGCGTGTTCAGCTGGGACGGCTGGCGCAGCCTGATTCTTCCGGTCACGACCATCGCCTTCGCCAAGTGCGCCCTGATCATCCGCGTGACGCGCGCGGCAACCCGCGAATGCCTGCCGCTCGACTACATCAAATTCGCGCGCGCCCGCGGCCTGTCCGAGGCGCGTGTGCTGGGCGTGCATCTGCTCAAGAACATCATGATTCCCATCGTCACCATAGCGGGGCTGGAATTCGGCCAGGTGTTCGCGTTTGCGGTGGTGACGGAAAGCGTTTTTTCCTGGCCCGGCATAGGCAAGCTGCTGATCGACTCGATCATTACCCTCGACCGGCCGGTGGTGGTCGCCTACCTGATGCTCACCGTCGTATTCCTGTCGGCGCTCAACCTGGTGGTCGATATCATCTACACCATCCTGGATCCGCGCGTGCAATCGAAGGCGGGCGCATGAGCACGGCGGATCTCGCGCTCGAATCCCCGGCCGTGCCGGCGACGCGCGAAAGCATGCTGCGCCTGTTCGCCGCGCAGTTCCTTACCAGCAAGCTGGCGCTGCTGGGCCTG